>CAZZDV010000012.1:0-7664 GCA_964652785.1 uncultured Bordetella sp. | reverse complement strand
CGATGATCGCCTCCACGTTCGGCCGAAGCACCTTGACCGCAACCTCGCTTCCGTCGGCGAGCGTTGCGAGGTGCACCTGCGCGATCGACGCGCTGGCCACCGGGTCGCGCTCGAAAGTGGCGAAGGTCGTGCTGATCGGGCGTCCGAGCGCGCGCTCGATCTCGGCCGCCGCCACCCGCGAGTCGAACGGCGGCACCTGGTCCTGCAGCCGCGCGAGCTCGTCGGCGAGGTCCTTCGGCAGCAGGTCCCGTCGAGTCGAGAGCACCTGCCCGAACTTGACGAAGATCGGGCCGAGTTCCTCGAGCGCGCTGCGCAGGCGCACCGCCCTCGGCACGCCCCGCCCGCCTGCGGCCAAAGCAAGCAGCGAGCGCACGCGCCCCAGGGGAATGAACTCGTGCAGCCCATGGCGCAGGCTGACCGACAGGATACGCAGCAGTCGCAGTGTCCGGTTCAAGTGGCGCGCTTCAGGTCCGGCTTCGCTCAGGGAACCGCGCGATGCGTTGCTCGAGCCGCGCGAGGTCGTCTCGGAGCCGGGAGACGCCGGCTGCGAACTCCTCGAACTCGCCGCGAGAAATCACCATGCGCCGCTCTTCGACGGCGTACTCCATTACGTTCTCGGCGAGGCGTCGCCCCGCCTGCGCCTGCCACGAGGCGAAATCGCGCGCCGTGCTGACGATGCGATGCGCGAGCACATCGCCGAAGATACGCGAAAGATCTTCTTCGACATCCCAGCGCAGGTAGCGCAGCAGCGCCAGGATCTCACTGGCCAGCTGCGCATTACCCGAAATCTCAACCGCTCGCATGAGGTGCTCTTCGCCTTTTGGCAACGCAGCGAAGATCCCGGGCTTGGCGCTGATCGTGAGCGTCGGAACCGCGTCGGGCTCCGCGCCGGCCGCGTGCCCGCCGGCGCCGATTGCGAGCCGCAAAGGCGGGAAGGGCGCGAAGCGCAGCTCAACCACTTCACCCGCGAAAGGCGCAAGCTTCTCGCGAGCCCAGGCCTCGCGGCGGAGAAGTTGGTTCAGCGCGGTCGCGGCGCCGTTGTCTAGGAGGCCCATGGCTGAAACAGAAAGGCCACCTTGCGGTGGCCTTGGAGAGCGATGCGGAAGCTCTTCAGTGCATCTGCTGGATGCCTGCGAGCAGCCAGCCGTTGGAGCCGTCGGCAGGTTTGGACAGGTTCCATACTTCCTCGAAACTGGCCGGCGCCTGACCGGGGACTTCGCGCACGAGGCCCGAAAAACGCACGCTGGCCCAGTGGAGATCGCCCTCGGTCACGACTTCGAGCAGGTCGGCGTTCAGCGTCACCACATCGGTGAACTGCTTGGCGCCGCCGCGCGCATCGATGTCGCCCTTGAGCGCATCGAACATCTCAGGCGTGGTGAACTCGCGCACTTCCGCGACGTTGCCCGCATCGTTTGCCGTCTGGAGCTTGATGTACGAAAGCTTCGCCTGGCGCAGGAAACCCTCGCCGTCGAAACCGGCCGGCAGGCTGGCCGATACCCGGGAAACCGGCACCGACTGGGCTTCGAAGCCTGCCGACTGCGAAGGCGGCGGCGCGGCGACGGTTTCGTTGCCAAGTCCGGAGTACTGCATCTGCCCGGTTGCGGGTGCCGGTTGCGGGGCACCGCGGCCGCGCATGAAGAAGCGGACCACGAAGAACACCGCGAAGCCGAGCAGCGCCATCATCAGGAGGCTGCCCATCATTCCACCGAGCCCGTTGCCCGCGAACATCGAGCCCAGAAGCCCGCCGATCGCAAGGCCGCCGAGCATCGGCGCCCAGCGGCTGAGCGCAGATTGCGGAGCTGCGGCCGGAGTGGCCGCAGGCGCAGCCTGTTGGGCCTGCTTCGGAGGTGTCGCTGTCGGAGGCGCGTTGGTGACGTTGCGCTGCGTGCCGACGCTTTTGCTGCCGCCCACCTTGGCCGCCTTCGCCTCGCCCACGGCCAGCCCTGCGCCAAGGAAAACTGCCATCAAGCCCATCAGAATTCGTTTCATTCGAAGTCCCCAGTCCTGGAAAGTGGATGTCCGTGTTCTTGTTGTCCGGCCATCGTACATCGTCTGAAAGTACTTTTGTAGCTATCGCGCCCTCTAGATCCGGTACCCGCGATGCAGGGCGACGACCCCTGCGGCCAGGTTGAAGTATTGGACCTCCTCCAGCCCGGCGCGTTCCATCATCGCCTTGAGGGCCTCCTGGTCGGGATGCACCCGGATCGATTCGGCAAGGTAACGGTAGGCATCCCCCCCGCCCGCCACCTTCTGGCCGAGCCACGGCAGCACGTGGAAAGAGTAGGCGTCATAGGCCTTTTCGAGCGGTTTCCAGACCTTGGAGAACTCGAGCACGAGCAGCCGGCCGCCGGGCTTCAGCACCCGCCGCATCTCGGCCAGCGCATCCTCCTTGCGGGTCATGTTGCGCAATCCGAACGCGACGCTCACGCAGTCGAAGTAGGCACTTGGAAAGGGCAGCTTCTCGGCATCGCACTGCACGGCGGGGCAGACGAACCCCTCGTCCAGCAAGCGGTCTCGGCCCACAGCAAGCATGCTGCCGTTGATGTCCGTCACCCAGACCTGCCCTTTCGAACCCGTGCGCCGGGCAAATGCGCGCGCGAGGTCACCGCTCCCGGCCGCCACGTCGAGAACCCTCTCGCCGGTCCGGACCCCCGAAAGGGTGACTGCGAATGCCTTCCAGGCGCGATGCAGGCCAAGGGACATCAGGTCGTTCATTACGTCGTAACGGCCCGCCACGCGGTCGAAAACTTCTCGCACCTTGCCCGCCTTGGCGTCTTCGGCAACCTTCTCGAAGCCGAAGTCCGTATTCGAACTCACGCACAACCTCCTTTTCCAACGGTGGGTATGGTGGAGGTAAGCCCTTGCACAGCGTCTCGGCTGGCACCCGCGGCGGCCAGCTTCTTGAGGTACTCGCCCCACATCCGGTCCTGATCGATCCCGAGCGAATACAGGTAGTCCCACGCAAAGATCCCGGTGGCGTGGCCGTCCGAAAACGTCGGCTGGATGGCGTAGGAACCAACCGGATCGACCGAGGCAATGTCGACGCTCCGTTTGCCGGTCTGCAGCACTTCCTGCCCGGGACCGTGCCCGCGCACTTCGGCGGAGGGTGAAAACACGCGCAGGAATTCGTACGGCAGCGAGAAGCTGCGGCCATCCGAAAACGCAATCTCGAGAACGCGCGACTTCTGGTGGAGCTTGATTTCGATCGGGGTGGGAGTGTCGCTCATAGGGCGGAATCATACTGCCCAAGGGGAAGGGCAACCGGCGGAAAGCAAGACGGGGGCGCGCCCCCCCTCCGCCTAGTCCGCCAGGACCTCGTAGGACATGCGCTCGAAGTCGGTGCCGCGGTCGATCAGCTCCTCCAGCCTTACGCGCAAAGGCTGCTGCACAAAGACTTCCACGACGCGTTTGGGCTTGTACCAGCCCGCCGGGAGGATCAGCGTGGGCGGGGATTTCAATGCGGCGACTTCGGTCAGGGTCAGCGCAGGGACGAACTTTTCCTGCGCCACGTTGAGTCCATAGTGGCGAACGGCAATGGCAGCCGGCAGGCCCGGCAGCAGGCGCAAGCCGGCGTTCAGGCCGCTGTCGCTGCCCTGCATCAGCCAGCGCGCCTGGGCGAGCATGAAATTCTTCGCGTCGCCCGGCCGGACGGCAACCAGCTGCCCGTGAGCGAATCGCTTGCCCGGTGAGCCTGCCGGACGAATCATGCGCAGGCCCGAGACGCTTTCGTCCTCGACCTTCCAGTGCTCAAGCAGGAAACCGTGCACCGCGCTGTAGTCGTCCTCGTCCTTGGTGCTGATGCGGCCGAAGGTCGCGATCTGGTCGCGTTCCTTCTGGGTGAGTTCCTTCTGCACGCCGGGCTGGCGGAACACCTTGCCGGCGATGTAGTAGTGGATCGCCGCCATGTCGTTGCAGACCATCGCCTCCTGCGACACCCGCTTTCGCTCGGCGCGCACCGGCCGCGGCTGGCACCACTGTCGATACAGGAAAATGAGGAGCTGCTCGCACGACGGTTGCACGCAGTCCTCGCCGAGCGCGAGCTTGGCCGGGGATTCGCCCTTACGCAGCAGCCCGATGCGGTTCTTGAGGCTCTTGGTGAGCCGGGTTACGTCGAGGAAGCGCGGATCGACGATCTCGGTGTCGCCTTCCCCGGTCAGCCTCTCGGGCGGTCCGCTGCCGGCGAGGTCGAGCACCAGCGGCAGCATGCCTTCCTCGGCCACGGGTATGTTCGAAAGCTCGACTTTCTCGGCCCAGCGCTCGAGCAGGAAGCCGACGAACGAAAGCTGCCTGCGCGCGAGCTCGTTGGGATTGGCCATGCCCATGAGGAGCGCTCGCATGTACTGGATGCGCGGAGTGGCATCATGCACGTCGCGGTTGAGGTAGTCCTTCACCTCCGTCTCGGCGACGCCCAGTCCTTCGGCGAACTTGAACGTCTGGTGCAACGCGCTCCACTCGGCTTTGCCGACTTCGCGATAGGCCCGGTAGTGATGGAACATCTTCAGCCCGCAATAGGCCAGCACGCGCTGTGCAAGAAGCGCGGCGTGGGTCCGCATCCCGATCTCGTCCGCGCCGCTGGCCGCCAGGCAATGGAGGTAGCCGATGCGCATCTGCTCCCAGAGCTCGGTAGTCTCCTCGAACACCGCGGCCTCGGCATCCGCCATTGGCAGCGCGCGATTGGTAAAGCGCTTGGCCTGCTCGATCTGCACGAAAGCCACCGCCTCGCGCAACGCCTCGAGCACCTGCAGGCGCATCATCGCCTTGCAGGCAAACCGGTTGAACTCCGTGAGCTGGGCGAGGAGCTGGCGCTGCGCTTCGGCGACGTTGGCCAGTGGCACATGCTCCAGCCAGGCCTTGCAGGCAACCACGTCGCTGAACTCCGGCGCGGCTTCGGCCGAGAGGGCGGGAAGTTCGAATACGGTTTCAGTCATCTTCGGGGTGTCAGTCGAGGGTTTCGGCAAGGCGGGTGGCGATAGCGGCATCGGAGACGACAGGGCGTCCCGCAGGCGCGGCTCGCTGCGGCGCGCCCCAGGACGGCTCCGGGAAATGCGGGTCGTCTTCGGTGCGCGGGATCACATGCCAGTGGATGTGCCGGACTTTATTGCCGAAACTGGCAAGGTTCATCTTGACGGGATCGAACAGGGACCTGAGAGCGCTTTCGGTCGCGAAGACCGCGCGCATGAGCCGGGCCTGCTCATCCTCGCCGAGATCGGTCATCTCGAGCGCGTGGCGATTCAGGATGACCCGGCAGAGACCCGGATAGTCGGCGCCCGGGATGCGCACGATCCGGCAGAAGTCGTCGCGCCAGAGCACGGTTCCGCCCTCCTCTTCGCAGAGCAAGCAATGCATCCCCCGGTTCCCTTCAGAGCAGCACGCGCTCGATGCCGCCGGCGTTGGCCTTCTTTACGAAACCCGGCAGCCATTCCGGGCCGAGCAGGTGGCGGGCCAATTCGACCACAATATAATCGGACTGCACGCCAGTGTCATCCGAGAAGCGTGCCAAGCCTTGTAAGCACGACGGGCAGGATGTGAGCATTTTCACAGGCCCCTGGTGTCCCGAGGCTTCGATAGCCGCGGCTCCCTTGCGGAATTCCTCTTCCTTGCGGAAGCGCACCTGGGTCGAGACATCCGGACGCGTCACCGCAAGCGTGCCCGACTCCCCGCAGCACCGATCCGACAATGCAACGTCGCCCCCCATGAGCGCGTTCACCACTTTCATCGGCTGCTGGGTCTTGATCGGGGTGTGGCAGGGGTCGTGGTACATGTAGCGCGTGCCGGTCACGCCCTCGAGCTTGACGCCTTTCTCGAGCAGGTACTCGTGGATGTCGAGCAGGCGGCAGCCGGGGAAGATCTTTTCGAACTCGTACTTCTCGAGCTGGTCCATGCAGGTGCCGCAGGACACGATCACGGTTTTGATGTCCAGGTAGTTGAGCGTCGTGGCCAGTCGATGGAACAGCACGCGGTTCTGCGTGATGATCCGTTCGCCCTTCTCGGCTTCGCCGGCGGAAGTCTGCGGGTAGCCACAGCAGAGGTAGCCCGGCGGGAGAACGCACTGCGTGCCGATTTCATAGAGCATCGCCTGCGTGGCCAGGCCCACCTGCGAGAACAGCCGCTCCGAGCCGCACCCGGGAAAATAGAACACCGCATCCGAGTCCTCGGTCACCTTGGCCGGGTCGCGGATGATCGGCACGATGCGGGCGTCTTCCACATCGAGCAGCGCCCGCGCGGTGCGCTTGGGCAAGTTCCCCGGCATGGGCTTGTTGATGAAGTGGATCACCTGCGCAACCGGCGAGGGCCGGCCGCCGGTCGTGGACGGAGGGTGCTTGGTCTGGCGGCCCGCCAGCCCGAAACGCTTGGCCAGCCGGTACGCGAATCGCTGCACGTGAAAGCCGATGTCCATCATCACAGCGCGCACGGCCTTGATCTTGCGCGGATCGGTGGCGTTGAGGAACAGCATCGCCGCGGCGGTGCCCGGGTTGAAGCGGCGCTTCTTCTGCCGCCGCAACAGGTTGCGCATCGCGATCGACACGTCGCCGAAATCGATGTCCACGGGACACGGGCTCTTGCACTTGTGGCAGACCGTGCAGTGATCGCCGACATCGCCGAACTCGTCGTAGTGCGCGAACGAAACGCCGCGCCGCGTCTGCTCCTCGTAGAGGAACGCCTCGGTCAGGAGCGAGGTGGCGAGAATCTTGTTGCGCGGCGAATAGAGCAGGTTGGCGCGCGGCACATGCGTCGCGCACACCGGTTTGCATTTGCCGCAGCGCAGGCAGTCTTTGATCGAATCGTTGATCGCGCCCAGGTCGGACTGCTCGAGGATCAGCGATTCGGCCCCGAGCAGCGAGAAGCTCGGCGTGTACGCCTGCGTCAGGTCCCCTCCCGCGAGCAGCTTGCCGGCATTGAAGCGGCCTTCGGGATCGACCTTCTCCTTGTATGAGCGGAAAGCCTCGATCTCCTCGGGCTCGAGGTAATCCATCTTCGTAATCCCGATGCCGTGCTCGCCCGAAATCACGCCCCCCAGCGATTTCGCCAGCCTCATGATGCGGGCCACGGCCTGGTTGGCCCGCTGCAGCATGAGGTAATCGTCCGAATTGACCGGGAGGTTGGTGTGGACGTTGCCGTCGCCGGCGTGCATGTGCAGCGCGACAAACACGCGCCCGCGGAGGACCTTCTTGTGCACGGCCTGCGCGCCTTCGACCACCTTGCCGAACGCGAGGCCATTGAAAATGCGCAGGAGATCGTCGCGCAGTTCGGTTTTCCAAGACACGCGCAGTGCATGCGACTGGATCGCCGCAAAAACCGTGGCGTACTGCTGGGAGAGCTCCGAATGCAGCGCACCCCAGCCGGAGAGCTCGGCCGTCATGTCGGCCGTGGGGGAGTCGAGATGCTCGAGCAGCCATTGCCAGCGCGTGCGCACTCGCTCGACTGCCTCCAGCGCACGCTGCGGCCGGTCGCCAAGCAACTCCGCGGACGAGACCTTCACATCCTGCTGCACCAGCGGCAGCTCGCCGGCGAAGTAGTCCTCGAGCGCGTCGAGCATCTCGAGCTTGTTGGCGATCGACAGCTCGATATTGATGCGCTCTATGCCGTCCGAATAGTCCCCGAGGCGCGGGAGCGGGATCACCACGTCCTCGTTGATCTTGAAGGCGTTGGTGTGCTTGGCGATG
>CAZZDV010000011.1:0-40465 GCA_964652785.1 uncultured Bordetella sp. | reverse complement strand
GTAGCGCCCTACGCGGGGAGCTGATCCTTCTCGAGCAGGAACACAAGCCCGTTGCCCCCGCTCGTTTGGAGCCAGGTGAACGGCAGCTTCGGGAAAGCCCGCTCCAGCGCCCTGCGGTTGTGCCCGATCTCGCAAACGAGGACGCCTTTCGGTTTCAGCCTGTGCCTGGCGCCCGTCAGGATGCGACGGACAAGCTCGAGTCCGTCTGGCCCGCCGACCAGCGCCATGCGAGGCTCCGCGCGATACTCATCAGGCAGGGCGCCCATGGCAGCCGCATTCACATATGGCGGGTTGCTTACGATGAGGTCGTATCTGCGCAAGGTGAGCGAAGAAAACAGGTCCGAACGCGCAAGCTCGACTCTTTGCCTGAGTCCATAGTCCGATACGTTGCGCTTCGCCACTGCTAACGCGGCTGTTGAAAGGTCCACTGCATCGACCTTCGCATCGGCAAACGCGTGCGCCATGACGATTGCGAGACAACCCGATCCGGTGCACAGGTCGAGCGCGTGACGCACCGGCCCCTGCAGGAAGGCTCGGATGTCTTCACCCAGCAACTCGGCAATGAATGAACGCGGTACGATCACGCGGCGGTCGACGTAGAACCGAAATTCGCCGAGCCACGCTTCATGGGTCAGGTAGGCGGCCGGGATCCGCTCGCCGATGCGTCGGCCCACGAGCGCTTCCACTCTTTTCAACTGCGCAGCACTGACGGGATTGCCGGCGTGGCTCTTGAAATCACCGGGGGATATCCTGCAGGCGTGGAGGACAAGCCAGGATGCTTCTTCGCGGGCGTTGAAAGTCCCGTGCCCATAGGTAAGTCCAGCTGCCTGCAAGCGCCGTGCTGCTGCCGCAACGACGCTGCGTACTGTTTGGGTCTTGTTGGCCCTGGACAAGACTTGGCCTAGGAAATCGGCATGCGCAGGACCTCGAAGTGGATCCGAGGCATTGGTCGGGCTTACCCGGCTGTAGCGTCGATCTTGATCGAGTCGAACGAAGTCGGGGCACCGCCGGCCGGCGCGAAGATCGACTCTTTCTTCTCTCCCTCCTTCTTTGGCTCCCCGGGGGGCGGGGCGGCCTTAACCCCGGTGATGTCGCCCGCCGTGGCCTGGTTGATCAGCCAGAGCATGTTGGTGGCCGAGTCGGCGTTGGCCATCGCCTCTTCCTGAGAGATCTTGCCGTCCATGAAGAGCTTGAAGAGGGCCTGCTCGAAGGTCTGCGAGCCCGGCGACATGCTCTTTTCGAGCGCTTCCTTGATCTCGTTGATCTCGCCTTTCTCGATCAGCTCGGAGACGTGGCGCGTGTTGAGCAGCACTTCCACGGCGGCCATGCGGCCGCCGGACTTGGTGCGGATGAGGCGCTGCGAAATGATCGACTGGAGCGCGGCCGACAGGTCGAGCAGCAGGCTCGGGCGATTCTCGAGCGGGTAGAAGTTGATGATCCGGTTCATCGCGTGATAGCTGTTGTTTGCATGCAACGTAGCCAGCGTGAGGTGTCCCGACTGCGCATACGCCAAGGCCATGCCCATGGTGTCCTTGTCGCGGATCTCGCCGATCAGGATGATGTCGGGCGCCTGGCGAAGCGCATTCTTCAACGCGACCGTGAAGCTCTTGGTATCGGTGCCGACTTCGCGTTGGTTGACGATGGATTTCTTGTTCTGGAAGATGAACTCGACCGGATCCTCGAGCGTGAGGATATGTCCGGCCTTGCGCTCGTTGCGGTAGTCGATCATGGCCGACAGCGAAGTGGATTTGCCGGAGCCAGTCGCGCCGACCATCAGGATCAGGCCGCGCTTGGCCATGATGACTTCCTTGAGGACTTCCGGGACCCCGAGGCTGTCCAGCGGCGGGATGCTGCCCGGAATGAAACGCACGACGACCGCGGGTGAGTTCTTCTGGCGGAAAGCGCTGATGCGGAAGGCGCCGACGCCTTCGAGCGCGAACGCGGTGTTCAGCTCGAGCTCATCCTCGTATTCCTTGATCTGCTTTTCATTCAGCACTTCGTAAAGCAGCGTCTGCACCGCGTCCGGAGTCATCACGGTCTGGTTGACCGGGACCGCATTGCCGTTGATCTTGATGTTGATCGGCGCGCCGACGGAGAGAAAGATGTCCGAGGCCTTCTTCTCGGCCATCAGCTGGAACAACCTTTTCATCGCTGACATGGTGAATCCCCCGATCCGTTCGGCGCCGGCCTAGTCGCCGCGCAGCAATTCGTTGAGACTGGTCTTGGCGCGGGTCTGGGCGTCCACCCGTTTGACGATCACTGCGCAGTACAAGCTGTACTTGCCGTCAGGGGAGGGCAGCGAACCCGGCACGATCACGGATCCCGACGGTACGCGTCCATACGTGACCTCCCCGGAGGCCCGGTCGTAAATGCGGGTGCTCTGGCTAATGAACACGCCCATCGAGAGGACGCTGTTCTCCTCGACGATCACGCCTTCGACCACCTCGGAGCGCGCACCCACGAAGCAATTGTCTTCGATGATTACGGGGTTCGCCTGGATCGGTTCAAGCACTCCACCGATTCCCACGCCACCCGAGAGGTGTACGTTTTTCCCGATCTGTGCGCAAGACCCGACCGTTGCCCACGTATCGACCATCGTTCCTTCATCGACATAGGCGCCGATATTCACATAGGAAGGCATGAGGACGACATTCTTGGCAATAAACGAACCGCGCCGCGCCATCGCAGGCGGCACCACGCGAAATCCCCCGGATGCAAAACGTCCCGCGTCATAGTCGGCAAACTTGCTTGGCACCTTGTCGTAATACTGCGTGCCTGCGCCGGGCACCACGCCATTGTCGGCAAGCCGGAAGGACATCAGGACTGCCTTCTTGATCCACTGGTGCGTCGTCCAGACGCCATTGATCTTCTCGCACACGCGCAAAGCGCCTGAATCCAGCCCTTCAATCACGTGCTCGACCGCTTCGCGAACTTGTGCTGGGGCGGATGACGGGCTGAGGTTGGCGCGGTCTTCCCACGCCGGGTCGATGATTTTTTGTAGGTCCTGCATGTCCTATCGGCTTTCGGAAAAACGCATCATGCGCTTGGTTGCTTCAACACAGTCTGCGAGCGGTTGCACCAGTGCGACGCGGACATAGTTCCGGCCGGGGTTCGTGCCATTCATTTCGCGGCCCAGAAAACTCCCCGGAAGGACGAGCACATTATAGTCGCGGTACAAATCCCTCGCGAACGCCGCGTCGTCGTCCGGCGTGCGTATCCAGAGGTAAAACCCGCCTGAGGGCATGCTCGTCGCCAGGGGCGGGCGGAGCAATGGCAAGACTGATTTGTACTTTTCGGCGTATTGCGCGCGATTCGCGACCACGTGTGCCTCGTCGTTCCACGCCGCGATGGAGGCCCGCTGCAACGTAACGCTCATGGCGCTGCCGTGATAAGTACGGTAAAGCAGAAAACTCTTCAGCAATGCGGCATCGCCGGCGACAAAGCCGGAGCGCATGCCCGGGGCATTGGACCTTTTCGAGAGGCTTGAAAAAACCACGAGGCGCTCGAACCGCGGCCGTCCCAGCATGGAGGCTGCCTGCAATGCGCCCATTGGGGGAGCGGATTCGTCGTAGTAGAGCTCCGAATAGCATTCATCAGACGCGATTACGAAGCCGTATCGGTCGGAGAGTTCGAAAAGCGCCCGCCAGTCGTCCAGGTCCATGACCGCGCCACTGGGGTTGGAGGGAGAGCAGGCGTAGACGAGTTGCACGTCGCGCCAGACCTCGTCACCCAGCGACGTGTAATCCGGCTTGAACCCATTCGCCTGCGTGGCATCGAGGAAAACGGGAAAGGCACCCGCCAGGACAGCCGCACCTTCGTAGATCTGGTAGAAGGGATTGGGGCACACGACAAGCGCTTTCCCGCGAGTGGGATCGATCACGGTTTGCGCAAACGCGAAAAGCGCCTCCCGAGAGCCATTGACAGGCAGTACCTGTGTAGCGGGATCAACCTGGGCAATCCCGTACCTTCGCACCAGCCAGGCGGCGATTGCCTCACGCAACTCCGGTAACCCTGCGGTCGCGGGATACGCCGCCAAGCCGTCAAGGCTCGCAACGAGGGTCGAAGTCACCACCAGCGGCGTTGCGTGCTTCGGCTCGCCGATAGACAGGTTGATTGCTGAATGAGCGGGACTAGGAATAACGTCCTTGAGCAAGAGCCTGAGTTTCTCGAACGGGTAGGGCTGGAGCTTCGCGAGCAGCGGATTCGAATGCATTCCCGCCGGCTGGCTAGTTCCCGGCATGCGGATCCCCGGGCACCAGGGCATCAAGCGGTACGTGCGCGGCTGGTCGCCACCCTCGCTTGCGATGATCGACGACGACGGTCGTAAAAATGCCGCCCCGAACGTTGAATCTTGCGGTGAGCCTCATGTACCGGGGCCTCGATGCCTTGACCAGGTCCCCGAGGATCTTGTTGGAGACGGCCTCATGGAAGGCGCCCTGATCGCGATAGGACCACACGTAAAGCTTGAGCGATTTCAACTCGACGCAGGTCTTATCAGGCACGTAGTCGAGAAGCAAGGTCGCGAAATCCGGCTGTCCCGTCATAGGGCACAGGCAGCTGAACTCCGGAATCTCCATGTGGATCCGGTAGTCCCGCTCGGGATTCGGATTCGGAAATGTCTGCAGTGTGCTGCTCGGACGGGAAGGCATCGAAACGCGCGGGACCTGGCGGAGGAGGGGGGAACAGGAGCGCGAAAATGGTATCATAGCGCACTCGCTTTCCATGGCGGAATGTCGATTGAAACGAGCGAACTCCGATCCCGCCACGCCCAGTCAAAAACTCCGAAAACAGCTTCCGTGCGTCTGACCCAGATCAAGCTCTCCGGCTTCAAGTCGTTCGTCGAACCTACTTCGATTCATGTGCCCGGCCATCTGGTCGGCATCGTAGGTCCCAACGGTTGCGGCAAGTCCAACGTGATCGACGCCGTACGCTGGGTGCTCGGCGAGTCGCGCGCTTCCGCGTTGCGCGGGGATTCGATGATGGACGTCATCTTCAATGGGTCGGTAAACCGCAAGCCGCTCGCACGCGCTAGCGTCGAGTTGATCTTCGACAATACCCTTGGCCGTGCCGCCGGGCAGTGGTCGCAGTACGCGGAAATCTCCGTCAAGCGCGTTCTCCAGCGCGACGGGGAATCCTCGTATCACATCAATAACACGCATGTCCGCCGGCGAGACATCACCGACATCTTCATGGGCACGGGCCTGGGACCGCGCGCCTATGCGATCGTCGAACAAGGGATGATCTCGCGGGTCATCGAGGCAAAACCGGAAGAGCTGCGTATATTCCTAGAAGAAGCGGCGGGTGTCTCCAGATACAAGGAGAGGCGTCGCGAAACGGAGAACCGGCTTTCGGATACGCGCGAGAACCTTTCGAGGGTCACCGATATCCGTCTCGAACTCGGAACGCAGATCGAGAAGCTCGAGAAGCAGGCCGAGGTGGCCGGCAGGTATCAGGAATTCCAGTCGGACCTGCAGACGAAACAGCAGCTTCTCTGGTTTCTTCGCCGCCGGGATGCCGCTGCCGAGCGGGAGCGGCATTCACAGGAGATCCTGCGGACCGGGAACGAGCTCGAATCGGAAACCGCAGATCTCAGGGAAACCGAAAGCCGGATCGAGTCGGCGCGCAGCGCGCACTACACGGCCGGAGACGGGCTCAACGCCGCGCAGGCCGCCCTGTATGGAGCGAATACTGAAGTCGCCCGTCACGAGTCCGAGCTGCGCCACGTGGAAGAAACGCGGCAAAGGCTGGAAAACAGGCACATCGAGCTGCGCGCTCAGCTCAGCTCCTGGCGCGAGCAGCGCTCGCAACTGACACAGGCGTTGCACATGTGGGCGACGCGGCAGGTGGGCGCCAGGCAGCGGGTTGAAGATTCCCATGGCGCCCTGGCCGGTGAAAACGAAAAGTTGCCCCATGCCGAGCGGGCATTCCGGGTCGCGCAGGATCGGCTCAACGAAGTCCGCAGCCAGGCGATGCAGACGGAAAGCCGGTTTCAACTCGAGCAGACCAACCTCGGACATATCGAACGCTCCGTCCAGGGCCTGGATCAGCGCAACCAGCGCCTCCAGGCTGAGCTGGAAACCCTGGATCGACCGGACGCCCAGGCGCAGCAGGATCAGGAACGTCATGTAGAAGAGCTCGGTCGCAGAATCGAGTCGGCCCAGGCTGATACCGCGGCCTTGCAGGACACCTGCAGCGAACTCGACCGCGAAAGGCAGGCTGCAGTCGGGCGCCTGAACCAGGCGCTACGCGAGCACAGCGCAGCAGAGGCGCAGCTCGCAACGCTCAGGCAGATCCAGGAATCGATGGCGGAAGACGGCAAGCTCGTGGAATGGCTCGAGCACCAAGGCCTTGCCGACGCACCGAGGTTCTGGGAAAAACTGCGCATCGAAGGCGGATGGGAAACCGCAGTAGAGGCTGTGCTGCGGGAGCGACTGCATGCTCACGAACTAATCAGCAGTGAGCGCCTGGCGGAACTGGCGTCTGCCAGGCCACCCGCGAAAGCCAGCTTCTATTTCCCGGCCTCGAGTCCGGAAGCCGTCGAAGCTTCCGGATTCGAACCGCTGGCCAGCAAGATCGTTACAACAGACGCGGGCGTGTCAGGAGCGGTTTCCGACTGGTTTTACGGAGTGCATGCGGTTGATGGCATGCCTTCTGACGAGGCACGGGCCGGATTGCCGCAAGGGGTGATGCTGGTGAACCGAGAGGGTCACCGGTTTTCGCGCCATACAATCTCCTTTCATGCGCCGGATGCGACGGATTCGGGGCTTTTGGTGCGACAGGCGGAAATCGAAGCGTTGGCCGGCAGGCATGATGCGCTTCGTTCGCAGCTCGATGCCGCCCGGGACGATGTAGCGAAGACCGAGCAAGGCCTTGCAGCCAAGCAGTCCGAGCTGGCATCGGCCCGCGACGCAGCGGCGGAACTGCAGGGCAGCGCGCACGAAGCGAATATCGAGCTCCTGAAGATGGTCCAGGTTTCGGAGCGCTATCGGGAACGCAGCGGGCAAATCGAGGCCGAGCTCCAGGGCATTGCGGTCGAGTTGCAAAAGGCGAGCGGCAGGAAGGCCGAGCTGGCCGGGGCGATCGACCGCATTGGAAGCGAGATCGCCGAACTCAAACGAACGCTGGAAGAGGTCAAGAGTACGCATGGCGCGACGGAAATTGGCCTGACCGAGCAGCGCAGGGCACTGCAGCAGGCTGAGCGAGCAGCGCAGGAGGCGATATTCGCCGAACGCGAATGCGTTTCCAAGATCACCGAAATCGACAACTCGGTCAAAATCGTCGACCAGCAGATCGAGCGAGCCGAACTCGATGTGGTCAAGTTGACCGAGGAACTCGCGGTCGATCCGATCCCTGAGGTTCGCGAATCCCTCGACGCGGCGATCGAGTCCCGCATCGGATGCGAGAAAACCTTGTCCGAAGCACGTAATACCGTCGAAGCGGCGGCCGCGGCACTTCGCGCGTTGGAGCAAGAGCGCTCCCAGATCGAGGCCAAAATGGAGCCGCTGCGTGAGCGCGTCGGTGAGTTGAGGCTCAAAGAACAAGCCGCGAGGATCAATCACGAACAGTTTGCCGCGCAGTTGTCAGAAGCCGGAGCCGACGACGCAAGGTTGCTCGTGGAAGCGGAAACGGCGCCACGGCCCTCGGCGCTTCAATCCGAGATCACGCGCCTCAACCAGGCGATTTCCGAGCTGGGTGCGGTGAACCTGGCGGCGCTCGAGGAGCTGAAAACGAGCAGCGAGCGCAAGGGGTTTCTCGATTCGCAGTCCGCCGACCTTGAAGAGGCGGTGAAGACTCTCGAAGACGCGATCCGACGGATCGACCGGGAGACGAGGGAGTTGCTGCGCGACACGTTCGAAAGCGTGAACCGGCATTTCGGCTCGCTGTTCCCGATGCTCTTCGGGGGGGGGGAAGCAAAGCTGATCATGACAGGTGAAGAAATCCTCGACGCCGGGGTGCAGGTCATGGCGCAGCCGCCCGGCAAGCGCAATAGCAGCATTCACCTGCTCTCCGGCGGGGAGAAGGCGCTCACTGCGATTTCGCTGGTCTTTGCGTTGTTCCAGCTCAATCCGGCACCGTTCTGCCTGCTCGACGAAGTGGATGCACCGCTGGATGACTCGAACACCCAGCGGTTTTGCGACCTGGTCCGGAAAATGTCGACACAAACACAGTTCCTCTATATCAGCCACAACAAGATCACGATGGAGATGGCTAGCCAGCTCGTGGGCGTGACTATGCAGGAGTCCGGGGTTTCGCGCGTCGTGGCCGTCGATATCGACGAAGCGCTTCGCATGCGCGAAGAGCTCGCGGCCTGATCGGCCCGGCGCCATGAGCGAATTCCAGACCGGCCTCTTGCTCATCGGCGCCCTGGCGGTCGCAGCCGTGTTCGGCTACAACAAGTGGCAGGAACACCGCGCAGGCCAGGCGGCTGACAATTCTTTCAGGTCGCGGCATCCCGACGTGCTGGTCGAGGGTGCGCCGGCCACAGCGCCTCGAGTGTCGGCGACGGCTTCTGCTGAGGAACCACGGATCGAGCCGGTTATTGCGCCTCGGTCCCCAGTCCTGACCGTAAATCATGGCGCCGCCGATGAAGAAATCCCAGACGCGCGCGTCGACTATGTCATCGAACTGGGTGGGCATGGCGAGGTCAATGCCGCTTTGCTGGCCGAGTTGTGGTCGGGCGTGGAGCGGAGATTTCCACGACGGGCACGCCTCGCGGGTTTCGTGGACGGCCAATGGGTTCAACTCGCTCCGGGTGCAACCAGCCAGCAAATGGAAGCCGCGCTCCAGTTGGTCAACAGGCAGGGCGTCCTGAGCGAGGGCGAGCTGCTCGAGTTCAGGTCGGCGGTCGAGACCCTTGCGTCCAGGCTTCAGTACACCGCGAAGTCTCCGGAGATGCGCGATGCTTTGGAAGCAGCGCGAGCTCTAGACGGGATCTGCGCCGAAGCTGATATCCAGGTGGCATTCCATGTCGTTGCCGCGCCTGGGGCGGCCTTTGCCGGTACCAAAGTGCGAGCTGCAGCCGAGGCTTCGGGGTTCGTCCTGGACGCTCGCGGTCGTTTCGCTTTGTTCGACGAAGACGGCCGCGAACTCTACGAGTTGGCGGACCGTGACGGCACGAAGTTCATTCCCGCCACCATGAAGGACGCGGCGCCCCAGGCTCTCACCCTGTCCATGGACGTCCCGCGCGCTCCCGACACGCAACGTACCTTCGACGCCATGGTGAGGTTTGGCAAGCAACTCGCCCACTTGCTGGCCGGCGGCTTGGTCGATGACAACAACCAGCCTCTCGATGAGCGCGCGGTATCCGCAATCAACGCGCAGCTCGTCGTCGTCCGGCGCAGCCTCGAAGCCCAAGGAATCGCCCCCGGAAGCGCGCTCGCGCTACGGCTGTTTTCCTGAGGTTGCAGATGGCGATTCCGAAGTCGGTGCGCGACGAGGCAACGGCCTTGCGGCGCGACATCGACAACCACAACCGGCAGTACTACGTGCTGGACCGGCCCAGCATTCCGGACGCCGAATACGACCGCCTCTTCCGGCGCCTGCAGGATCTCGAAGCCCTCCACCCGGAACTTGCGGCGGCGGACTCGCCCACGCGGCGCGTTGGCTCCGATCCGCTGCCGCAGTTCGCGCAAGTCACCCACCGTGCCCCGATGCTGTCGCTGAGTAACGCCTTCACCGAGGAAGAAGTCCGGGCTTTTGACGAGCGGGTGCGCAAGGCATTGCAGGTGGAAAGCGTGGCCTATGCGGTAGAACCCAAGTTCGACGGACTGGCGATCAGCCTGACCTACCGTGACGGGGTATTCGTGCAGGGCGCAACGCGTGGGGATGGGGAAACAGGCGAGGACGTAACGCCAAACCTGCGTACGGTGCGTTCGATCCCGCTGGGCTTGGGCAAGTCGGCGGCGCTCGAGCCCGAGCTGGAAGTGCGCGGCGAAGTCCTCATGTTCCGGCGGGAGTTCGAAAAGCTCAACGAACGTCAGCGCGCGGCCGGTGAAAAAGAGTACGTCAACCCGCGAAATGCCGCGGCCGGCGGACTGCGCCAGCTCGATTCGCGCATGACGGCCCGGAGACCGCTTAGGTTTTTCGCATACTCCGTAGGCATAGCCGGCCCGGCCGACCGCACGCAATCCAAGATCCTTGATCGCCTCGCAGAACTCGGCTTTCCTGTGGCCGGAGAGAGGTCGACGGTGGTTGGCGTGGAAGGCCTGCTCGGCTATTACGCCCGCATCGGGGCGCTGCGCGAGAAGCTTCCCTACGCGATCGACGGCGTTGTCTACAAGGTCGACCGTCTCGACTGGCAGCAGCAACTCGGGTTCGTCTCCCGGGCTCCGCGATACGCGATCGCGCACAAGTTTCCAGCCGAGGAAGAACTGACGCAGGTGCTCGGTATCGACGTACAGGTGGGGCGCACCGGCGCGATTACCCCCGTTGCACGACTCAAGCCGGTGTTCGTCGGCGGAGTGACAGTCACCAACGCAACCCTGCACAACGAAGACGAACTTCGTCGAAAGGACGTTCGAGTCGGCGATACGGTAATCGTGCGGCGCGCGGGCGATGTCATCCCTGAAGTGGTGTCAGTTGTCGTCGAGAAACGCCCGTCGGGGAGCGAACTGTTCTCGATGCCTGCTGAGTGCCCGGTCTGTGGCTCCGCGGTAACACGCTCCCCTGATGAGGCGGTAGCACGGTGCTCCGGGGGACTGTTCTGCGCGGCGCAACGAAAGCAATCATTACTGCATTTCGCGAGCCGAAGGGCGATCGACATCGAAGGGCTCGGCGAGAAACTGGTCGATCAGCTCGTCGATGCCGGGCTGGTGCAGACCCCGGCCGACCTTTACAGGCTCAGGCTTGACGACGTTGCCGGCCTCGAGCGCATGGCGGAGAGATCCGCGACCAACATCCTTGCGGCACTTTCCGATTCCCGGGCGACAACGCTCCAACGCTTCATTTACGCGTTGGGCATCCGTAATGTCGGGGAAAGCACGGCGCGCGACCTCGCCGCGCACCTCGGCAGCCTCGATCGCCTGATCGGGGCCGGGCTGGATGTTCTCGAGTCCGTTCCGGATGTCGGGCCGGTCGTGGCCAAGTCGATCCGGCAGTTCTTCGACGAGCCCCATAACCTGCAGGTGATCAAAGGCCTTCGCGAGGCCGGCGTGAACTGGAAGGAAGGCGAGGGCCGCAAGGTTGCGCCCGGCTCCCTCGTCAGGACTTTTGTTTTGACTGGCACGCTGCCCACACTGACTCGAGACGACGCCCGTGCCATGATCGAGGCCCGGGGCAATAAGGTTTCCGGGTCGGTTTCAAGGAAGACTGACTATGTTGTCGCCGGATCTGATGCCGGCAGCAAGCTGGCAAAGGCCACGGAACTCGGGGTCAAGATCCTCGACGAAAAGCAGTTTCTCCAACTAATGGAAGGCACCGAATGACGATTGCGCGACCGCTGAGGAAAGCGGTGTTCCCGGTAGCGGGTCTGGGGACCCGCTTCCTGCCTGCCACCAAGGCGAGCCCGAAGGAAATGATGCCTGTCGTGGACAAGCCGCTCATCCAGTATGCCGTGGAAGAGGCGGCGGCAGCGGGCATTACGGACATGGTTTTCATTACCGGACGGAACAAGCGAGCCATCGAAGACCATTTCGACAAGGCCTACGAAATGGAGAGCGAGCTCTCCGCCAAGGGCAAGCAGGATCTCGTAGACGTCATCCAGCAGGTGCTCCCTCGAGGGTGTCGCTGCATCTATATCCGGCAGTCCGAACCGCTCGGGCTGGGTCATGCCGTGCTTTGCGCCCAACCGGCTATCGGTGACGAGGCATTCGCCGTGATCCTTGCCGACGACCTGATCGCCGCCAACCCGCCCGTAATGGCGCAGATGGCAGCGCTCTACCAGCGGGAGCAATGCGCGGTGCTAGGGGTAGAGGACGTGCCTGCGGACAAGACTGCAAGTTACGGGATCGTCAGCCCCGAGGAATCCGGAAGCGGGCTCACGCCAATCAAGGCCATCATCGAAAAGCCCGCACCGGATGCAGCTCCGTCTACGCTCGCCGTGGTGGGCCGCTATGTCCTGACCCCCGGAATATTCAAGCATCTAGCCGCAGCGAAGCCCGGGCGGGGGGGGGAAATCCAGCTGACGGACGGCATTTCTGCGCTGCTCGCGGAGGAGCGCGTCCTGGCCTATCGATTCCTGGGGGAGCGCTTCGACTGTGGCTCAAAACTCGGTTATCTCAAGGCCACCGTCGAACTCGGGATGCGGCATCCTGAAGTCGGGGCCGAGTTTGCCGCCTATCTCAAGCGGCAAAAGTAAATGCGCGATTCCAGTGAGGCGTGGGCACTGCTGCGCAACGCGGACCTGATTTGCGGTGCGGACGAAGTGAGTTCCGCAATTCGCGAGATGGCGGAAGTAATCTCCGCCGATCTCGCCGAATCCTACCCGCTTGTCCTTGCGGTCATGGGCGGGGCGGTCGTTTTCGCTGGGCAGATCCTGCCGTTGCTCAGGTTTCCGCTGGATTTCGATTACATCCATGTAACGCGTTACGGACCTTCGATTGTCGGTGCACAGGTCGACTGGAGGGTGTCGCCCCCCGCGTCGGTAAAAGGCCGTACCGTCCTGGTCCTGGACGATATCCTGGATGGCGGCAACACAATGGCCGCCATTCGCGAACGCATCCTGCGCCTTGGGGCGGTTGCATTCCACTGCGCGGTTCTCACCGAGAAAACGTTGGGCGGAACCAAACCGATCATCGCCGACTATGTCGGATTGCGACTCCCGAACAGGTTTGTCTTCGGCTGCGGCATGGACGCGCGCGGCTATTGGAGGAACCTGCCCGAGATCTACGCATTGAAAGGGGAATGAGTTGCTCGCGATCGTCGGTGGCAGCGGATTTTCCCGGCTGGCGAATCTCAAAGGCGTCCGGACGGAAGCCGTAAGCACACCTTATGGCGAGCCCTCCGGCCCGATGACTTTTGGCACCGTGAACGGGCGGCCGATGGCGTTTCTGGCCCGTCATGGGTACGAGCACACGATTGCGCCGCACGAAATCAACTATTGCGCAAATATGTGGGTGCTCAAGGAGAAGGGCGTCGATAGCGTGATTTCGATCGCGGCTGTCGGGGGCATCCGCAAGGAATTCGGGCCCGGCGTACTGGTCGTTCCACACCAGATCATCGACTACACGTGGGGGAGGAGGGCAACCTTCTTCGAAGGCCGCGGCAAGCCCGTTACGCACATCGATTTCACCGAACCGTACACCGGGGAGTTGCGCGAGCGAATTCTGGCCGCCGCCGCCGCTTGCTCTCAGCCGATTGCCGAGCGCGGCGTGTACGCGGCGACCCAGGGCCCGCGCCTCGAAACCGCGGCGGAAATCGACAGGCTCGAGCGTGACGGGGCCGACCTCGTCGGGATGACCGGCATGCCGGAAGCCGCGCTCGCGCGGGAGCTGGGACTGAAGTATGCCGCCATTGCCGTTGTGGCAAACCACGCGGCGGGACGCGGCGACAGCGAGCACCAAGTTTCGATGGAAGCGATCATGGCGACATTGGAGGTGGCGATGGGCAAGGTGTGCGGGATCATCGAAAGGCTGATGGCGCAATGATTCGGGGCGTGCTGAAAATGGGCGACGAAAGACTGCTGGAAATCGCAAAGCCGATCGAGAAATTCGATACGCCCGAGATGCGAGACCTGCTGACAGACATGCATGACACCATGGCGCATCTGGATGGTGCGGGTCTTGCCGCGCCGCAAATCGGCGTCGGGCTGCGCGTGGTGGTCTTCGGCGTCCAGAACAATCCCCGTTATCCGCAGGCGGAGGCTGTCCCCTATACGGTCTTGATCAATCCCTCGATCGAGCCGCTCTCCGCGGAGATGGAGGAAGGCTGGGAGGGCTGCCTGTCGGTTCCGGGCCTGAGGGGGATCGTGCCGCGTCACTCGCGCCTGCGCTATCGCGGTTTCGATGCGCTAGGCGCGCCTATCGACCGCGTGGCCGAAGGCTTTCATGCACGGGTTGTGCAGCACGAATGCGATCATCTGGACGGCATCCTGTATCCAATGCGGATCCGCGATTTCACGCGCTTCGGCTTCATTGAGGCGCTTTTCCCGAACCAGGAGATCAAGGACGACTAGGACGCTGCCGCAAGCGACGCTCGAAAGGGCTTCAGACGTGGAGCTCTTCGAGCAGGTCCTGTTCGAGCATCAGCACCACGCGCTGGTTGGAAAGCGATTCACCGGCAACGAGGAACACGTCTTCGGCGCGGTCGCCGAGCGTATTGATCTTTGCGCTGCGCAGGTTGATGTTGTAGCGCGCGAGCACGCGGGCGATCCCGTACAACAGTCCCGGCCGGTCGCTTGCCACCAACGAAAGCACATACAGGGTGCCGCGCTCGTCGGGGCGGATGTCGACCGAAGGCGTCACCGGGAAGTGCCTGACCCTGCGCGAGATCCGTCCGCGGACGGGTGGTCCAAATGCCGTGTCTGCTTCGAGTTCTTGTGCAAGCTCGGTTTCAATGAGGCTGATCATGTCGCGATAGTGCGCGGCCTTACCGCGTCCCATGATCAGGAAGGTATCCAGGGCGTAGCCGTGCCGCGTGGTGTAGATTTTCGCTTCGACGATGTTGAAGTTGGCCCTTTCGAAGTAGCCGCAGATCCGAGCGAAGAGTTCCTTGCGGTCGGGCGTGTAGATCATGACCTGCAAGCCCTCGCCGAAGTTCGACAACCTCGCCCGCACAACGGCCTTCGGCGAATCGACCCGGTAGTGGAGGTTGCGGGTCTGCCAGGCGATCTCCTGCGCGTCGTGCCTGAGAAAGTAGGCCGTATCGAGTTGCGCCCAGAAGCGATCCTTAACCGAATCGGAAAGTGCGTAGAGGCGCAGCAACCGCATGGCTTCTGCCTGCGTATCGGCCACGGCGGAATCGAGCTTGAGCTCGCCGCCGGTGAGTAGGTGCCTCGCGGAGCGGAACAGGTCTTCGAGCAGCTTCGCCTTCCATGCGTTCCAAACCTTCGGGCTGGTGCCGCGCACGTCCGCGACCGTCAGCAGGTAGATCGCCACCAGGCGGCGCTCGGTCTGCACCGCCGCAGCAAACGACTTGATGACGTCCGGATCTGAAATGTCCTGCTTCTGCGCGACGGACGACATTGTCAGGTGATGGGTGACCAGGAACGTTACAAGGTCGATATCGTCGGGCGCCAGCCCATGGACGCGGCCGAAGCGGCGCGCATCGACGGCGCCCAGCGTGGAATGGTCGCCGCCGCGACCCTTCGCTATGTCGTGATACAGCGCTGCGACATAGAGCAGCCACCTGCGGTCGAATCCGCTCATGAGCTGGCTGGCCAGTGGAAACTCGTGCGCGAGTTCGGGCATGGTGAAACGCCGGAGGTTTCGCACGACCATCAGGATGTGCTGGTCCACGGTGTAGACGTGGAAGAGGTCGTGCTGCATCTGCCCGACGATCCTGCCGAACTCGGGTATGTAGCGACCGAGAATCCCGTACTGGTTCATGCGCCTGAACTCGTGCACGATGCCGCGGGGCTGCTGGAGGATCTGAAGGAAAAGCAGCTTGTGCAAGGGATTGCGCCGGTACTTTGGATCGATGTGGCGGCGCGCCCGCCACAACGCGCGCATGGTCGGCGCGGTCATCCCGCGCAACTCCTGGTGCTGCTGCATCAGAAGGAAGCTTTCGAGGATGGACGAAGGCTCGGTGTCGAACAGCTTTTCGCTTCGTGCGTCCAGAAGCTCACCGCGCACCTGGAAGCGTTCGTTCAGCACACGCGGCTGGGGAAGCCGCCTCTCGGACAGGCGAGCCCCGAGGTTCTGCAGCAGGATCGTGTTGAGCTGGGTAATCGCCTTGGCAGCGCGGAAGTAGCGCTGCATCAGGACCTCACTGGCGCGACGCGTCCCGGTGGCAGTGCATCGCATCTGCCCGGCCAGCGCGGTCTGGTAGTCGAAAACGATGCGGTCTTCCCGGCGGCTGGCGAGGTAGTGCAACCTGATGCGCAGTTCCTTGAGAAGCTCCTCGTTGCGGCCAAGCTCGACGGCTTCGGCCCTCGAAATGAGTCCATGCAGCTCAAGGTCGCTCCAGCGCTTGCCTATTCCGGAGGCCGAGGCGATCCACTGGATCGTTTGGAGGTCGCGCAACCCGCCAGGCGCCTCTTTCAGGTTCGGCTCCAGCGCATACGGGGTGTCCTGGTGCTTGGCATGACGATGCTCCTGCTCGAGCCGTTTGGCGCCGTAAAAAGATTCGCTGTCCAGGTTTGCCTGCATCACCGAGGCCAGCTGGCCGAATAGTTTCCGGCTCCCGCAGATCAGGCGCGCTTCGAGCAGTGAAGTCTGCACGGTGATGTCCAACGTTGCGGCTTCGACGCAAGCCTCGAGCGTGCGCACGCTATGGCCGACTTCGAGGCCGACATCCCAGAAAAGGCCAACGAGTACCTCGAGAAGCTCCTTCTCGCGGGGCTGGGGTTCGCGCTCGATCAGGATCAGGATGTCGACGTCGGAATACGGGAAGAGCTCACTTCGCCCATACCCGCCTACCGCGACGAGCGCCGAGTCCCGCGGCATACCGGCGCTCTTCCAGAGCGACGTCAACGTTCGATCAATCAGGCGCGCGTGGGCCCGCAGCATGCGGGAGGGCGAGGAGAGCCTGGAAAACTGCGCGCGCAGGTCCCTGCGGCCCGACTGCAGGAATGCGCGAGTCTTCTCGACGGGGGACTGGGCCGCGAAGTCTGCCGCGACCACGCGTTACCCGATTACAGGCGGAGGGAGCGGCGCGCCGGCCGACCTCGTTAGCACGTCGTAACCGGTGTCCGTAACCAGGACGGTGTGCTCCCACTGCGCGGACAAGCTGTGATCCTTGGTCACGATGGTCCACCCATCGGCTAGCTCGCGGATCGCAGGCTTGCCGGCGTTGATCATGGGTTCGACCGTAAAGGTCATTCCCGCTTCGAGTTGCAAGCCGGTACCGGCCCTGCCGTAGTGCAGGATCTGGGGATCCTCGTGGAATTTCCTGCCGATGCCGTGGCCGCAGAACTCACGCACGATCGAAAAGCCGTGCTTCTCCGCATGGACCTGGATTGCGGAACCGATATCGCCAAGCCTGGAACCCGGCCGCACGTGCGAGATTCCGATCCACATGCATTCATAGGTTATGTCGCACAAGCGACGGGCCTGAATGCTCGGTTCGCCGACGTAGTACATCCGGCTCGAATCGCCGTGGAACCCATCCTTGATCACGGTTACATCGATGTTCACGACATCCAGGGCCTTCAGTACTCGGTCGCCGGGAATCCCGTGGCAGACCTGGTGATTGACCGAAGTGCAGATCGACTTGGGAAATGGCTTGTAGCCCGGCGGGGCGTAATTGAGTGGGGCGGGAACGGTTTTCTGCTCATTCACCATGTAGGCGTGGCAGAGGTCGTTCAGCCTGCCCGTCGTCACTCCGGGCTTGACGTACGGCAGGATGAAATCGAGCACTTCGGACGCCAGGCGCCCCGCTACTCGCATTTTTTCGACTTCTTCCGGGGTTTTGAGGGTTACTGCCATGGCAATCGTGCGAAAAAGAGGGGGTTTCGGAAAGGGCGCGAGGATACGGGAAACACGCCCCAGAGGCAACGGATCGTTGAGTCTTGAGCCCTGATTATGCTAGAATTTCAGGCTGGCTTTGAGGAAGGGATTGCCTGCCATTTCTGGAGGTCCCCCCCGATCGATGAGCCAAATTTCCCGCCCGACGTCTTAGGGTGCCCCGGACGAATTCTGTTTTGTCGGGGTTTCGCGACGCACGGGTGGCAGTGATCAACCCTAAAAAGGAACTGTCGATGTCGGTAACAATGCGTGAAATGCTCGAGGCGGGCGTCCATTTCGGACACCAGACCCGCTACTGGAACCCGAAGATGGAGCAGTACATTTTCGGCCACCGCAACAAGATTCATATCATCAATCTTGAAAAGACCCTGGTCATGTACCTAGGGGCTCTCAAGTTCATCCGCCAGCTGTCGGCTAACAAGGGAAACCTCCTTTTTGTCGGCACCAAGCGCCAGGCGCGCGAGATCGTCCACGAGGAAGCCTTGCGCTGCGGATCGCCTTTTGTCGATCACCGGTGGCTCGGCGGGATGCTCACGAACTTCAAGACCGTCAAGCAGTCAATCAAGCGCCTGAAGGAAATGGAGCAGATGACGCAGGACGGCTCGTTCGAGAGGATCGCCAAGAAGGAGGCCCTTGGCCTGCAGCGTGAAATGGACAAGCTTCAGCGAAGCCTCGGCGGCATCAAGGACCTGGTGAGCCTGCCTGACGCGCTGTTCGTCATCGACGTCGGTTATCACAAAGGTGCGATCACTGAAGCGAACAAACTGGGCATTCCCGTTGTCGCAGTAGTCGATACCAACCACACGCCCGAAGGCATCGACTATGTGATCCCGGGCAACGACGACTCGAGCCGTGCGATCAGGCTGTATGCGCGCGGCGTGGCGGATGCGGTGCTCGAAGGGCGCACCCAGTCGGTCGAGCGGGTGATTGCGGCATCGCGGGATGAGTTCGTCGAGGTCAACGACGAGGCTGCCGCCTGACCGGGCGTGCAAGCGAAGCGAACACAAGGGGCCGCGGGCCCCTTTTTTAAATCCAAGGCAGGAAAAACGGCGGGAGCAAGGTAATGGCAGAGATTACGGCGGGCCTGGTCAAGGAATTGCGCGAGATGACCGGGCTGGGAATGATGGAATGCAAGAAGGCGCTGCAGGAAACAGGTGGCGATATCGGCAAGGCCGAGGAATTCCTGCGCATCCGCAGCGGCGCGAAAGCCAGCAAGGCCGCAAGCCGAATCGCGGCGGAAGGCGTGATCGGCGTCTACGTGTCCGAGGACGGCAAGCTGGGCGCTCTGGTCGAGGTCAACTGCGAGACCGATTTCGTCGCGCGAAATGAAGACTTCCTCGCGTTCTCCGGTGGTTTGGCCAAAGTGGTTGCGCAAGAGAATCCTGCGGACCCGGCGGCGCTCGCGGGACTGTCGATCGACGGCGCCGGCATAGAAGCCAAGCGCCAAGCCCTGGTGCAGAAGATCGGCGAGAACATTTCGATCCGGCGATTCCAGCGCCTCGCTGCAAAGGGAAAGCTTGCGCAGTACGTTCACGGCAGCAAGATCGGCGTACTGGTCGACTACGAAGGGCCGGAGGAAGCAGGCAAGGACGTCGCCATGCACATCGCCTTTGCCAAGCCGCGCTACCTTCGCAAGGACGACGTGCCCGCTGAAGCGGCGGCCAAGGAGCGCGAAATCCTGGTCGCGCGCGCAAACGAATCCGGCAAGCCGGCCGAGATCGTGGCCAAGATGATCGAAGGCGGGATCAACAAGTTCCTCGGTGAAATTTCCTTGCTCGGCCAGCCGTTTGTGAAGGACGACAAGCAGACCGTCGAAAAGATGCTCGCCGCACGGAAGGCCAGGCTGCATGGCTATGCGTTCTTCGTTGTGGGCGAGGGAATCGAGAAAAAGCCCCCCCCCGACTTCGCGGCCGAAGTGGCCAGCATGGCCCGCTAAACGATGCGCCCTGCAGCCGTGCCGAAGTACAAACGCATCCTCCTCAAGCTTTCGGGCGAGGCTCTTATGGGGGAGGATGCGTTCGGCATCAACCGGCAGACCATCAACAACATCGTGAGCGAGATCGCCACGGTGGTGCGCATGGGCGTGGAAATCGGCGCCGTCATCGGCGGCGGCAACATCTTTCGCGGTGTCGCGCCTGGCGCCGCGGGAATGGATCGGGCGACTGCGGACTACATGGGCATGCTCGCAACGGTCATGAATGCGCTTGCGTTGCAGGACGCCATGCGCCATGCCGGCATCGCAAGCCGAGTGCAATCGGCGCTCAATATTGAACAGGTCGTCGAGCCCTATATCCGCGGCAAGGCCATCCGTTACCTTGAAGAAGGCAAGATCGTAATTTTCGCCGCAGGGACCGGAAACCCGTTTTTCACGACCGATACGGCGGCAGCCTTGCGCGGCAGTGAAATGGGGGCCGAAATCGTCCTCAAGGCGACGAAGGTGGACGGCGTGTACACGTCTGATCCCAACAAGGACCCGTCGGCCCGCCGTTACAGCAGGATCAGCTTCGATGAGGCGATCCACCAGAACCTAAAGGTGATGGACGCGACTGCGCTCACGATGTGCCGCGACCAGAAACTGCCGATCAACGTGTTCAGCATCTTCAAGCCCGGCGCCCTGCAGCGCGTTGTGGCCGGCGAAGATGAGGGCACACTGGTGCACATCTGAGATCGATGCCGGAGGCAACATGATGATCGCTGAGCTGAAAAAGAATACCGAGTCGAAGATGAAGAAGTCGCTCGAGGCCCTCAAGAACGACTTGGGCAAGGTAAGGACTGGCCGCGCTCATACGGGGCTCCTCGACCACGTCATGGTCGACTACTACGGCACGCAAACGCCCCTGAGCGGCGTTGCAAGCGTTTCCCTGATCGATGCGCGTACCATTGGGATCTCCCCTTGGGAGAAGAAGATGGTGGCGGCAATCGAAAAAGCGATTCGCGAATCCGACCTTGGCCTCAATCCCGCCGCAATGGGAGATACGATCCGCGTGCCAATGCCTGCGCTAACCGAAGAGCGCAGAAAGGAACTCGTCAAGGTCGTCCGTGGCGAGAGCGAGAATGCCCGCATAGCGGTCCGGAACCTGCGGCGCGATGCGAACCACGCGCTGAAGGAAGCGTTGAAGAAGAAGGACATTTCGGAAGACGACGAGCGGCGCGCCCAGGAAGATGTGCAGAAACTGACCGACCGCCACGTCGCCGAAATCGACAGGATGCTGCAGGCCAAGGAAGTCGAACTCCTCGCCGTCTAGAGACACGGGAACCGCCATACATGCATAAAAGCTCGACAATTTCGGTGCCGGAGTCCGCGGAGGTACCGCGGCATATCGCGGTGATCATGGACGGCAACGGACGCTGGGCAAAGCGCCGGCACCTGCCTCGGTTCGCCGGCCACCAGCGCGGCGTCGAAGCGGTCCGCGCGACGGTGAAGGCCTGCGTCGATCGCGGCGTGGGTTATCTCACCTTGTTCGCGTTCAGTTCCGAGAATTGGCGCCGCCCCGCCGAGGAAGTGGCGTTGCTGATGGAGCTGTTCACCGGCGCGCTCACAAAAGAAGTCGTCAAGATGCATCGCAATGGCGTGCGCCTGCGGGTCGTAGGCGACCTCGGACGCTTCGGCTCGAGGATCCAGGCGCTGATTTCCGAAGCGGAGCAGCTCACTTCTACCAATGATCGCCTGACGCTTACGATTGCCGCGAACTACGGCGGACGCTGGGACATGCTCCAGGCGCTCAGCCGGTTGGCCAGGGACAGGCCGCACGCGCTCGGCTCGGACCTGACCGAGGCCGACCTGGCGCCCTACCTTTCGATGAGTTACGCACCCGAGCCGGACCTGTTCATCCGGACCGGTGGCGAACATCGCATCAGCAATTTCCTTCTGTGGCAGCTCGCTTATACCGAACTCTATTTCACCGACGCCCTTTGGCCGGACTTCGGCGCCGAATTGCTCGATGAAGCAATCGCGTGGTACGCGGGCAGGGAGCGCAGGTTCGGCCGCACGAGCGAGCAGGTCGAGGCCGGCAAGGAAATTCGCAAGGGCGCGGCCGCGCCTGCGGACCCGCCGCGCCGTACACGGGCGAATGCTTAAGGAACGCGTCGCCACCGCAATCGTATTGCTGGGAGGTTTCTTGGCGGCGTTGTTCCTGCTGCCCACCCGCCAGTTCGCAATCCCGGTCGCCGCCATCGTTGCACTCGGTGCCTTCGAATGGGCGACGCTGGCAAAGATTGCCCGGGCAGGGAGGTACGGGTATGCGGCATTCGCGATCGTGCTTTTCGGCGCCATCGTGTGGGGATTCCAGGCGATAGACCCTTCGCGAAGGGAAGTCGCGCTGATCTATGCCGTGCCGGCGGCCTTCTGGGTGCTCGTCGTCCCGGTCTGGCTAGCCCGCGGATGGGGGATGCCTTCAAAATCGATTGCGCTGATCGTCGGCGTTCTCGTGGTCATCCCCGCGGGACTCGCGGTAGTCAGCTTGCATTCGATATCACCGTACGTCGTCCTTATGCTGCTCGCATTTGTCTGGATTGCCGACATTGCGGCTTACTTTGTCGGACGGGCGATCGGAAAGCGCAAACTTGCTCCCAGCATCAGTCCCGGCAAGAGCTGGGAAGGCGCGCTTGGCGCCCTGGCCGCAACTGCGATCTACACTATTATTTGCGCCATGGTGCTGCCGCAGTTGAGCGTCATCGTCAAAGGCGGGCTCTGGATCATTTACCTGGTCATTGCGGCCCTTCTCTGGGCGCTCAGCATCGCGGGCGACCTGTTCGAGTCCCTCCTCAAGCGGCGGGCCGGTGTCAAGGACAGCGGCACGTTGCTCCCCGGTCATGGCGGAGTGCTCGACCGGATCGACAGCATCACCTCCACGCTTCCGGTAGCCGCGCTGCTTTTCTACCTTATTGTCGGGGGACCATGAATACGGATCCGGCAAGGCAATCAAACTCCAAACCGCGTGAAGTGGCGATCCTCGGTGCGACGGGCTCGATAGGCCGCAGCACGCTAGACGTGCTTTCCCGTCATCGCGATGCGTACGTTGTTCATGCCCTCACCGCACACACGTCATCCGAAGCGCTGATCGAACTTTGCCTGCGTTGCCAGCCGCGCATTGCCGTGCTTTCAGGCATCGAAGAGGATGATTCATTACGCCGCCGGTTGCGCGATGCGCGGTGCCGGACCGAATTGCTTTTCGGCCAGGAAGCCTTGTTGCGCGCAGTCGAAGGTTGCGACATCGCCATGGCGGCGATCGTGGGGGCTGCGGGGCTTCCACCGACACTGGCCGCTGCGCGAGCGGGCAAGCAGGTGCTGCTCGCAAACAAGGAGGCGCTCGTCATGGCGGGGCCACTTTTCATGCGCGAGGCGCGCGCTGCCGGAGCAGTGCTTCTCCCGATCGACAGCGAGCACAACGCAGTGTTCCAGTGCCTGCCGACCGACGCCTTCGGGCGGGCGGCAATGTCCGAGGTCCGGAGGATCGTCCTCACCGCGTCAGGAGGCCCGTTCAGGACCGCAAGCCCGGAAAAACTCAGGTCGGTCACACCAGACGAGGCCTGCGCGCATCCGAACTGGGTAATGGGACGCAAGATCTCTGTCGACTCCGCCACCATGATGAACAAAGGGCTCGAGGTCATCGAGGCCCGCTGGCTGTTCGACGTCGACCCTTCACGGATCGAAGTCGTCATCCATCCGCAGAGCGTGATCCATTCCATGGTCGAGTACGTCGATGGGTCGACGATCGCCCAGCTTTCGAATCCCGACATGCGCGTCCCGATTGCCCACGCGCTTGCGTACCCCGCACGCATCGATTCCGGCGCGAGCCCGCTCAACCTTGCGGCGATCGGCCGGCTGGATTTCGAATCGCCCGATGTGCAGCGGTTTCCTTGCCTGGCCCTCGCGTATTGCGCCCTTGAAGCGGGTGGCACTGCGCCGGCAATCCTCAACGCGGCCAACGAAGTTGCGGTCGAAGCCTTCCTGGACGGGCGACTTGCGTTCACCGGCATCGCGCAGGTCGACCAGGAAGTGCTCGGTCTGGTGCCCTCTGGAGAGGCCGCATCCCTCGAAGTGGTTCTCGAAGCCGATCGCGCGGCGCGGGCGCGCGCGCGCCAGTGCATTCAGGGTCGATTGGAGCGAGCGGCATGATGCTCCTGCAGACCATAGTGGCTTTCATCGTAGCGCTCGGGGTGCTCATCGTCGTGCATGAGTTCGGGCACTACCTGGTTGCGCGCTGGTGCGGGGTGAAGGTGCTCCGGTTCTCGGTCGGTTTCGGTCGCCCGCTGCTGGCGGTGCGGAGTGGGGCCGACCAGACGGAATGGGTGCTCTCGGTGGTGCCCTTCGGCGGGTACGTGAAGATGCTCGACGAAAGGGAGGCGCCCGTAGACCCCTCGGAATTGTCGCGCGCCTTTAATCGCCAAAGCGTTTGGCGCCGCTTCGCCATCGTCATTGCGGGCCCGCTGTTCAATTTCCTCTTCGCAATCTTCGTATACGCGGGCTTGTACATGCATGGGCTGCCCGAAGCGCGTCCCGTAGTCGCGGAGCCCGTCGCCGGCTCGCTTGCGAAAGCCGCGGGCTTCCGGGGCGGCGACACGGTTCGGAGAATCGACGACCACTCGATCTCGACGTGGCAGGAACTCCGCTGGCGATTGCTTCAGGGGGCATTGCAAAGGCAGTCTCTCGCTGTCGAGGTCCTTAACGCCAAGCAGCAGATTTCGGTGCTGCGAGTCGACCTCTCCGGTTTTTCCGGAGACGACGTCGAGAGCGATCTCCTGGACAAACTCGGGTTCCGCCTGCACCGCCCGCAATTGCCGCCGGTGCTAGGCAAGGTAGTCGCAGGCAGCGCTGCAGACCAGGCGGGACTGAAGCCCGGCGACCGCGTGCTCGCAAGCGATGACCAGCCGATTGGATCATGGGACGTGCTGGTCCAGGCGATACGCGTGAAGCCCGGCAAGCCCATCGAGCTCGCCGTAAGCCGGAACGGCCAGCAGATGACGGTAATCGTTACGCCGGAAGCGGTCACCTCGAACGACCAGCGCATCGGACGGATCGGCGTCGCGCCCGAGGTTTCTGCGCAGCAGTCCGAACAGGTTTTCGTGCGCATCAGCTATGGGCCGCTCGAGAGCCTCTCGCGCAGCATCGAGAAAACCTACGACATCTCGATCTTCAGCCTGAAGATGCTCGGGAAGATGCTCGTAGGAGAGGTTTCTTGGAAGCACCTCTCGGGCCCCGTCACGATCGCCGACTTCGCCGGGCAGTCGGCGCAGCTGGGCTGGATTTCCTACCTGACGTTTCTTGCGTTGATCAGCATCAGCCTCGGAGTACTGAACCTGCTTCCGATCCCGCTGCTCGACGGTGGGCACTTGATGTATTATTGCGCCGAAATACTGAAGGGCAGCCCGGTATCCGAGCGCATCATGGAGCTCGGGCAGCGTGTCGGTCTTGCGCTGCTGCTGGTCATGATGGCCTTCGCCTTTTACAACGACCTAAACCGCCTCTTCTCCAGCTGAATGATTCGCCATCGGTTATGTGCCGCGGTTGTCGCTGGTTTGCTTGGCGTTTTCGTCAGTATCAACGCGTTCGCGTTTGATCCTTTTACCGTCAAGGACATCCGGGTAGAGGGCCTGCAAAGGACTGAGCCAGGCACTGTCTTCAGCTACCTGCCGGTCAAGGTCGGCGAGACCATGACCGAGGAGAAGGCGCAGCAGGCGATCCGCTCGCTCTTCGCCACCGGGTTTTTCCGCGATGTGCGCCTCGAAGTCGAGAACGGCGTCCTGGTGGTCATGGTCGAAGAACGTCCGGCAATCGCGCAAATCGATTTCTCCGGGATAAAGGAATTCGAGTCGGACACGCTGCGGCGCAGCTTCCGCGAGCTGGGCCTTGCCGAATCGCGCATTTTCGACCGCGCCCTGCTGGAGCAGGCCGAGCAGGAACTCAAGCGCCAATACCTCTCCCGCGGCCTTTATGGCGTCGACGTCCAGACGACCGTGACGCCGCTCGAGCGCAACCGAGTCGGCATCAACTTTGCCGTGAAAGAGGGCGATGTTGCAAAAATTCGCGGTATCAATATCGTGGGCGCTTCGGCCTTCAGCGAGAAAGACCTGCTGGACGAATTCGTGCTGCGCACACCCGGGTGGATCACCTGGTACACCAAGCACGACCAGTATTCGCGCCAGAAGCTGGCAGGAGACCTCGAGTCGTTGCGCTCCTTCTACCAGAACCGGGGCTATCTCGATTTCAACATCGATTCCACCCAGGTCTCGATCACGCCGGACCGCAAGGACATCTACATCACCGTCAACATTTCCGAGGGTGAGAAGTACTCGGTGTCCGACGTCAAGCTGGCCGGGCAGCTCCTGATCCCCGAGGACGAGCTCAACAGGCTGGTCAGGCTCAAGCCCGGCGACGTATTCGCGCGCGACAAGCTTACGGCGACAACGAAGGCCATTGTCGACCGGCTTGGAAACGACGGGTATGCATTCGCAAACGCCAACGCGGTCCCGCAGATCGACAAGGACAAGCGCGAGGTCGGCTTCACGATCTTCGTCGATCCGGGCCGCCGCGTTTACGTACGCCGCATCAACGTCGCAGGCAACACCAAGACGCGAGATGAAGTCGTCCGGCGGGAGATGCGCCAGCTCGAGGGCGGGTATTACGACGCGTCCAAGATCCAGCTCTCGCGCCAGCGCGTAGACCGGACGACCTACTTCAAGGAAGTCACGGTCGAGACGGTGCCGGTGGCGGGGTTGGCGGACCAGGTTGACGTCAACTTCACGGTGGAAGAAAAGCCGACCGGCGCACTCCTGCTGGGTGCGGGATTCTCGACGGTGGAGAAGGTCATCCTTTCGGGGTCGATCTCGCAAGGCAACGTCTTCGGCAGTGGAAAGTTCCTGTCGACACAGGTGCAGAGCGGCAAGATCAACCGGGTGTACTCGATCTCCTATACCGATCCCTACTACACGGTTGACGGCGTCAGCCGGGGATTCGACGTCTATAAGCGCGACACCGACGCATCGGCGCTCAGCATTGGCCCTTACAAGACCAAGACGTTCGGTGGCGGCGTCCGTTACGGATATCCGCTCTCGGAGCGAGTCTCGCTCTCCTTCGGCCTGAACGCGGAGAACGTCAACCTGGAGACGTTTACCACCAGCCCGGCGAGCTACATCCGCTTCGTCAATGCGTTCGGGAACAAGTACTCGTACGCTGCGGCCACGGCAGGCTGGATGAGCGACACGCGCGACAGCCTGATCCTGCCGCGTGTAGGCAGCCTGCAAAAAGTAACTACCGAAATCGGCGGCGGAGACCTGCAATACTTCAAGGTCGGCTACCAGCACCAGTACTTCCGTCCGATCACGCGCACTTTCACCCTGTTCCTGAACGGCGACTTCGGCGTTGCGAACGGCTTGGGCGGCAGGCCGTTGCCATTCTTCAAGAACTTCTACGCAGGCGGTCCGGGCACCGTCCGCGGTTACAACTTTTCCGCACTCGGGCCTCAGGACGGGCTTGGGAACGTCCTCGGCGGCACCCGCCGCATCGTGGGGCAGGCCGAAGTGCTTTTCCCGGTTCCGGGCGCGGCGCAAGATAAATCCCTGCGGCTGGCGGTGTTTGTCGACGGTGGCCAGGTGTTCGGCCAGAACGAGAAAATCTCGCTCGGCGACCTCCGATATGCCACCGGGCTTGCGCTGAGCTGGAATTCGCCGTTCGGGCCTTTGCGCTTGTCCATCGCCCAACCCCTGAATGCGACGTCTCAGGATCGCGTCCAGAGGTTACAATTCACGTTTGGCACGGGCTTCTGATTGGCATCGACCTTTATGCAACGCAACAAATTCGTCATGGCTGTCGCAGCTTCGCTCGCTGCAGGTGCAATGCTCGCCGGACCGGCGTCGGCCCAAGCTGAAGGACGCATAGGCTTCGTCAACACCGAGCGCATCTTGCGCGATGCCGTGCCTGCGCAGCGCGCCCAGAAGAAGATCGAGGCGGAGTTCGCCAAGCGCGACCAGGAACTCTCCAAGACGGCCGACCAGCTCAAGCGCATGCAGGACGAGCTCGAGAAGAACGGCGTCACCATGGCCGAGACGCAGCGGCGCAACAAGGAACGCGAGTTCGCCGACGTCAATCGCGAGTTCCAGCGCAAGCAGCGTGAATTCCGGGAGGATCTCAACTCGCGCCGCAACGAGGAACTCGCTCAGGTGGTCGAGCAGGCCAACCGCGTGATCCGCCAGATTGCCGAGGCCGAGAAGTACGACATCATCTTCCAGGACGCCGTCTACGCAAACCCGCGCATCGACATCACCGACAAGGTGATCAAGACGCTCGAAGGCAAGCCGCCGGCGCGCTGACCGCCGCGCGACGACATGCGCGCCACACCGGGCAGGGCAGGTTCGCTTTCGCTCGCGGGCATCGTCGAGAAGCTTGGCGGGCGGATTTCAGGCGACCCCTCCACAGTTGTAAGCCAGGTGGGATCGCTTGAGAATGCGGACGGCAGCAGGATCGCGTTCTTTTTGAATCCCCGCTACAAATCGAAACTCGAGAAGACCAAGGCCGGCGCCGTGGTCCTCGGTCCTGAAGCAGAAGGGTTCACCTCAATTCCGCGCATCGTTGCGCAGAATCCCTACGCCTACTTCGCGAACCTTTCGCGCCTGTTCAACCCGGACTCGGACTGCCCGCCCGGCATCCATCCGCAGGCGATGGTAGCCGCAGATGCGCGCGTGGCGGCCACAGCGCATGTCGGCGCTGGTGCGGTGATCGGTTCAGGGGCAGCCATCGGCGAGGGCACGCGCATCGGGTCGGGCTGCCACATCGGGGACGGCGCCCACATCGGCGACTCCGGCAGGCTCTATCCGTCGGTGGTCGTGTATCCCGGATGCCGGATCGGCTCGCGCGTCATCCTTCACTCCGGCGTAGTCATCGGCGCGGACGGCTTCGGGATCGCACAGGACGGTGGCCGCTGGATCAAGATTCCCCAGATCGGCCGGGTCATCCTCGGCGACGATGTCGAGGTCGGCGCAAACACCACGATCGACCGCGGCGCGATCGACGACACGGTCATCGAAGACGGCGTGAAGCTCGATAACCAGATCCAGATAGGGCATAACTGCCATGTGGGCGCGCACACGGCGATGGCCGGCTGCGTCGCAGTGGCCGGGAGTGCGAGGATAGGCCGCCACTGCACGTTCGGTGCAGGCGCGATCGTGCTCGGCCACCTGTCCATTGCGGACAACGTCCATGTGTCTGCCGCCACCGTGATTTCGCGCTCGATCGGGAAGCCGGGGACTTACACTGGCATGTATCCGTTCGACGAGAACGCTTCGTGGGCGAAGAACACAGCCTGGGCGCGCCACCTTTCCGGGCTCGCGGATCGCGTAAAGGCGCTCGAGAAGCGCCTCGCGGCAAAGGAGAGCAACGATGACTGATGCGATGGATATTGGCGAGGTGCTCGACCACCTCCCGCACCGATACCCCTTCCTGCTGATCGACCGCATAAGAACGCTCGAGCCGGGCAAGCGCATCGTCGCGCTGAAGAACGTCACGATCAACGAGCCGTTCTTCCAGGGCCATTTCCCGCAGCGCCCCATCATGCCCGGCGTTCTGATCCTCGAGGCCATGGCGCAGGCCGCTGGCATCCTCGTGTTCCGCACGCAAGGCAACAAGCCGGACGCAAACTCGATTTATTACCTCGCAGGCATCGACAAGGCGCGCTTCAAGCGGCCGGTCGTCCCCGGCGACCAGCTGGAGATCGAGGTGATGATCGAGCGCGGCCTGCGCGGGGTGTGGAAGTTCTCCTGCAAGGCTCATGTGGATGGCGCGTTGGTCTGCGAGGCCGAAATGCTTTGCTCGGTGAGCAAGGCCGCGGAAGCCTGAGCGCAGGCGCGTGACGATCCATTCCACTGCGCTCATTCATCCCGGCGCCCGCATTGCACCGGGCGTGGAGATCGGCGCCTATTCAATCGTCGGCGGGGAGGTTGCGATCGGAGAGGGCAGCTGGGTAGGGCCGCATGTGGTGCTCGACGGTCGCATGACCATCGGGCGCAACAACCGCATCTTCCAGTTCGCCTCCCTTGGCGGCCCGCCGCAGGACAGGAAGTACTCGGGTGAGCCGACCGCCGTTCAGATCGGCGACGGGAACACGATTCGAGAGTATGTGACGATCAATCGCGGAACCACCCAGGACACAGGCGTGACGCGAATCGGTGACGACAACTGGATCATGGCGTATGTTCATTTCGCCCACGATTGCCGGATCGGCAGCCACACCATCTTCGCCAACGCGTGCCAGGTGGCGGGCCATGTCGAAGTGGGCGACTGGGCGATCCTTGGCGCCACTACGCTGGTCCACCAGTTCGTGAAGATCGGCGCGCACAGTTTCACCGCGATGGGCACGTTCCTGCAGCAGGACCTGCCGCCCTACGTGACCGCGGCCGGAAACACGGCCAAACCTTACGGCATCAACAACGAGGGGCTGCGCCGCAGGGGATTCACGCCCGAGGCGCTGAACGCGCTGAAGCGGGCCTATCGCACGCTTTACCGATCCAGCCTGTCCCTCGAAGAGGCAAAGGCCGAATTGCAGGCGCAGGCCGCGGACTGCGCGGAGGTGAAGTTGCTGCTCGATTTCCTCGGCGCTTCCACGCGCGGGATCGTGCGCTAGGAATGACCGGCGCGCAATGACAAGCGCGAGGATTGCCATGGTCGCCGGGGAGGCATCGGGGGACTTGCTGGGCGGGCACCTGCTGACCGCCCTGGGCACCCGCCGCAGCGGACTGTCCTTCGACGGAATCGGTGGCCCGCGCATGATCGGCCGGGGATTCGACAGCATCTACCCCATGGAGAAGCTCTCCGTCCGCGGCTACGTCGAAGTCCTGCGCCACTACCGGGAGATCATGGGAATCCGCCGCTCACTGCTCACACGCCTCTTGAAAGAGCGCCCGCAGCTCTTCATCGGTATCGATGCGCCGGACTTCAACCTCGACCTGGAATACCGCCTGAAGTCGCGCGGCATTCCCACCGTGCATTACGTAAGCCCCTCGGTATGGGCCTGGCGGCGAGGCCGGGTCCGCCGCATCGCCCGCTCGGTCTCCCACATGCTTGCGCTGTTTCCGTTCGAGACCGAGATCTACCGCGAAGCCGGTGTCCCCGTCACCTTTGTCGGCCATCCCGTGGCCGATACGATTCCGATCAAGGTGAACAAGGCCGCGGCGCGTGCGCATCTTCGCCTGCCACCAGGAAAACTCGTGGTCGCGCTGCTTCCCGGCAGCCGGCAGTCCGAGCTGCGCTACATGGCCGACACGTTCGTGCAGGCCGCAAAACAGCTCCATGCCGAAGTCGGTGAGGTCCAGTTCCTTTGCCCAACGGCCTCGAGGCCGACGCGCGACCTGATGCGCGACGCGATTCATCGAAACGAAGCCGGCGACCTCCCGATTACGCTCATGTTCGGCCATTCGCACGAGGCGCTGGCCGCGGCGGATCTCGCCCTGGTCGCCAGTGGTACCGCGACGCTCGAGACCGCGCTGCTCAAGACGCCCATGGTGATCGTCTACAAGATGTCCCCGATCACGTGGAAGATCATGCGGCGCATGCTCTACCTGCCTTACGTCGGCCTGCCCAACATCCTTGCCGGTGAATTCCTGGTGGACGAGTTCATGCAGGACGCCGCGACCCCGGAGGCGTTGTCCGGAGCGCTCCTCGCGCTGATGCGGGATACGGCCCGGCAAGGCCGCCAAGTCGAGCGATTCGCCGAAATGCACGAGACGCTGCGCCAGGACAATGCGACCAAGGCCGCGGAAGCAGTTCTGCAGGTGCTCGACAGTGCCGGTGCGCGCGGAACCAGGTGATCCTGCAATGAGCGACCCCGGCATGGTCAAGCTGAGCGTCTGCGGCATCGATGAGGCCGGGCGCGGCCCGCTCGCCGGCCCGGTGGACGCGGCGGCGGTGATCCTCGATCCCGGGAAGCGCATCCGCGGACTCAAGGACTCGAAGCTCCTGTCGCCCGAGAAGCGCGACACGCTGCTGCCGATCATCAAGTCCAGGGCGCTCGCCTGGTCGATCGCGTTCGCCACTGTGGAGGAGATCGACCGCATCAATATCCTGCAGGCTTCGCTGCTCGCGATGGAAAGGGCGGTAGCCGGCCTTCCGATCGTTCCCGACGAGGCCTGGGTCGACGGCAACCGGCCGCCAAAACTGGGTGTCCCGGTCCGCACCATCGTGGGAGGCGACCGCCTTCATCCCTGCATTTCTGCAGCCTCGATCCTCGCGAAGACGGCACGCGACGCCGAGATGGTGCGTTTGCACGCCCTCTATCCCCAGTACGGCCTCGACCGGCACAAGGGCTATTGCACGGCGGCGCACCTCGCCGCGATCAAGCTGCACGGGGTTTGCGAGATCTATCGCAACTCCTTCCTTCCGGTGCGCCTGGCACGCAGATGAGCGTCATCCGCTCGCGCGACAACCCGCGGGTCAAAGCGTGGATGCGCCTCGCGGACGATCCGCGCGAGCGCCGCGAGCACGGGCTGGCGCTCATCGAAGGCGTTCACCTCGTCGATGCTTACCTTCAGGAGGGGGGCGAGCCCAAAACCCTGCTCGTGTCCGAAGAGGCGCTGGCAAAGCCTGAAATCAGCCGGATCATGGGGCGTTCGTCCACGGTGCCGGTGATCCTCGCGGATGCGATTTTCAACCGGATTTCGGACGCGCAAACGCCTTTCGGGATCGCAGCCGAAATCGAGATCCCGGCCAACCTCATCGACCCGGCGTCGAGCGACGGGTGCGTTTTTCTGGACGGGCTCCAGGACGCCGGCAACGTCGGCACCGTGCTGCGAAGCGCGGCTGCGTTCGGCATTCGCGACGTGTTCGTCGGCCGCGGGTGTGCGGACCCGTGGTCACCCAAGGCGCTGCGTGCGGGAATGGGCGGCCATTTTTTCCTGCGGATCGCGCTGTCTGCAGACCTTGCAGCCGACGTGAGCCGTTTCGGACGGCACTCGGTCTGCGCTGCGGCCCACGGCGGAGAAGTGCTCGATTCTCTCGATCTTCGCGGACGCATCGGCTGGATCTTCGGCAGCGAAGCCAAGGGCACTTCCGAGATCGTCGCCGCCGCGGCATCTTTCAAGGCCACTATCGAAACGCCGGGTGGCGCCGAGTCCCTCAACGTCGCCGCCTCGGCGGCGATCTGCTTCTACGAGCGGCAGCGGCAGCTCAGGGGTCGAATCAATACACGTGCCGCTCGATCTTGATGTCGCGAAGGATCGTGGTCGCGATCTCCTCGATCGACTTGGTGGTCGAATTGATCCAGTGGATGTTTTCCCGCCGCATCATGAGCTCGGCCTGCTCGACCTCGTACCTGCAGTTCGCGAGCTTTGAATACTCACTGTCCGGCCGCCTTTCCTGGCGGATTTCGCGCAGCCTCTCCGGGGCGATCGACAGCCCGTAGAGCTTGCCGCGGCAGCCCTTGAGCACTTCCGGCAGCGACCGCCGCTCGAAGTCTTCCGGGATCAGCGGATAGTTCGCCGCTTTCACGCCGAACTGCATCGCAAGGTAAAGGCTCGTAGGCGTCTTGCCGCTGCGTGAGACGCCGACCAGGATCACGTCCGCATCGGCAAGGTCGCGGTGCGATGCGCCGTCGTCGTGCGCCATCGAAAAGTTGATCGCTTCGATGCGTGCCTTGTATTCCTGCTTGTCGGCCGAGCTGTGCGATCGGCCGATCGTATGGTTGGACTTGATGCCGAGGCCCGCTTCGAGCGGGTCGATGAAGGTCTCGAAGAAATCGAACACCAGCGCGCCGGAGGTGCGGATCACGTCGCGCGCCTCTGGATTGACGAGCGTCGAGAAAACGATCGGCACCCCGTTGCCCAGCGCAAGGGCTTCGCGGATGCGCGGCATGCACTCGTCTTCGGCCTTCTGCTGGCTGTCGATGAACGGCAGCGTGATCTCCTTGAAGTCCAGACCCTCGAACTGGGTGAGCAGGCTGTGCCCTAGCATCTGCACCGTGATGCCGGTGCCATCGGAAACGAAAAGTACGGTGCGTCTTCCGCCCATTTTTGATCGTTTAGAGAGGGGGTTTGTGCTGCGCAACAATAGTCGACTCGCTACAATAGGGACTTTGTTGGTGCAGGGCAACCGAGGGCTGTAATGGGGTCAAGCAAGTACGTCGCCTGGCTGCGCGATCTGCGCATGTCGGACCTGGAGCAGGTGGGCGGGAAGAATGCGTCCCTTGGCGAAATGATCGGCGGGCTTGCCGGGTCCGGCATCCGGGTTCCGGGCGGATTTGCTACGACGGCCGACGCCTATCGCGAATTCCTGAAGGCAACCGGCCTTGATGAGAGGATTTCAAAAAGGCTGGCCGGGCTCGACTCGAACGACGTCACGGCGCTTGAACGCTGTGGTGCTGAAATACGCCGGTGGGTCGAGGAGACCCCTTTCCCGCCTGAAATAGAGGAAGCAATTTGCTCTATTTACAAAGCGCTTACGGATTCTTCTTCCAGTGAAATGTCATTCGCTGTGCGCTCCAGCGCAACTGCCGAAGACCTGCCTGACGCGTCGTTCGCGGGCCAGCAGGAAACCTTCCTGAATATCCGCGGGGTGGGGAACGTCCTCACCGCCATCCGCCATGTTTTCGCCTCGCTCTATAACGACCGCGCAATCTCCTATCGGGTCCACCAAGGCTACGACCACGGGCAGGTCGCGCTTTCCGCCGCGGTCCAGCAGATGGTGCGCAGCGATCTCGGTGCCGCCGGAGTGATGTTCACGCTGGACACCGAATCCGGTTTCCGCGATGCGGTGCTCATCACCTCGTCCTATGGGCTTGGGGAGCTGGTCGTGCAGGGCGCAGTCAACCCGGACGAGTTCTACGTGCACAAGCCGATGCTCGCGGCCGGCAAGCCGGCGGTGATTCGCCGCAACCTCGGCTCGAAACTGCAGAAAATGATCTTCACCGAGGCGACCGCAGCCGGGAAATCGGTGCGGACGGTCGATGTGCCCAGGGCGCAGCGGCACGCCTTCTCCCTGGGCGACGAGGACGTGCTCGAGCTTGCGCGCCACGCGGTTTCTATCGAGAAGCACTACGGCCGCCCCATGGACATCGAATGGGGCAAGGATGGCAACGACGGCAAGATCTATGTGCTGCAGGCGAGACCCGAGACGGTCAAGTCGAGGAAGCAGCCGGACGCGCAGGAGCGTCACGTCCTCAAGGCTCGCAGCACAGTGCTCGCCACCGGCCGCGCGATCGGCCAGAAGATCGGCAGCGGGGCGGTGCGGCTGGTCGCAAACGCCTCCCTGATGTCGAGCGTGCAGAAAGGCGACGTGCTGGTGACCGACATGACCGACCCGAACTGGGAGCCGGTCATGAAGCTCGCGAGCGCCATCGTCACCAACCGGGGCGGGCGCACCTGCCACGCCGCCATCATCGCCCGCGAGCTCGGCGTTCCAGCGGTCGTCGGGTGCGGAGATGCAACGGGCACGCTCAAGGACGGCGCGCCGGTCACGGTTTCCTGCGCTGAAGGCGATACCGGGTTCGTCTATGCGGGCTTGCTGGAAACCGAGATCCAGAAAACCGAGCTTGGCGAAATGCCCGAGATCCCCGTCAAGATCGCAATGAACATCGGCAACCCGCAGCTCGCTTTTGAATTCGCCCAGTTGCCTAACGCGGGCGTCGGCCTCGCGCGGCTCGAGTTCATCATCAACAACATCATCGCGGTGCATCCGCGTGCGTGCGTCGACTACCCGAACCTGCCTGGCGAGCTCAAGGCTAAAGTCGAGGAAGCCGCTCGCGGCTATGCCGACCCAAAGACCTTTTTCCGGGAGAAGGTGGTCGAGGGCGTGGCCACCATCGCGGCGGCCTTCTGGCCCAGCCCGGTGATCGTCCGCCTGTCCGACTTCAAGTCCAACGAGTACAAGTTGCTCGTCGGCGGCGAACTCTACGAACCCGACGAAGAAAATCCGATGCTTGGCTTTCGGGGGGCGTCGCGTTATATCTCGCCGGACTTCCGCGAATGCTTCGAGCTCGAATGCTCCGCGATGCGCAAGGTGAGGGATGAGCTGGGCCTTACCAATGTCGAGCTCATGGTGCCTTTCGTGCGCACGCTCGGCGAATGCCGCCAGACCATCGACCTGCTTGCGGCCAACGGCCTCAAGCGCGGCGAGAACGGCTTGCGGCTCATCATGATGTGCGAGCTGCCTTCCAACGCCATCCTCGCCGACGAATTCCTCGAGTACTTCGACGGGTTCTCGATCGGCTCCAACGACTTGACCCAGCTCACGCTGGGCCTGGATCGGGATTCGGGGCTGGTCGCCGGCTCGTTCGACGAGCGCGATCCCGCGGTCCTGGCGATGCTGCGGCTCGCGATTTCGGCATGCATCCGGCAGGGCAAGTACGTGGGCATCTGCGGCCAGGGTCCTTCTGATCACCCCGATTTCGCGCGCTGGCTGATGGACGAAGGCATCGAAAGCCTCTCGCTGAACCCCGATACCGTCGTGTCGACATGGCGGGCGCTTGCCGGGCAGGCCCCGCCGCCAAAAGACAAGTTGCGCAGCGCGGCGCGCTGATCGCCGCGGGCCTCAGCGGTTACGGATCAGCCTTTGCTTGTCGCGCTGCCACTGCTTGTCGCGTTCGGTGGCGCGCTTGTCGTGTTGCTGCTTGCCTTTCGCAAGGCCGATCTCGAGCTTGATGCGACCGCCCTTGTAGTGCAGGTCGATCGGGATCAGCGTGTACCCGCGCTGCTCGACTTTTCCGATCAGCTTGCGGATTTCGTCCGCATGCATGAGCAGCTTGCGAGTGCGTACCGGGTCGGGAGTGACATGGGTGGACGCAGTAGGCAGGGGACTGATGTGCGCGCCCAGCAGCCACAGCGCCTCCTTGCGGACGACGACATAGCCTTCGGTGATGTTCGCCCGGCCGGCGCGCACCGACTTCACCTCCCAGCCCTCGAGCACCAGCCCCGCCTCGAAGCGCTCCTCGACGAAATAATCGTGAAACGCCTTGCGGTTCTGGATGATGGACATGGGGGGGCGCGCCTGGATGGGCGCGAAAAGACGGGGAGAAATTCTGCGGGCGCGCGGGAATTGTAGCGCATGGCTGCGATCGTCCGCTCCGCACTCGTCGGCTACAGCGCCGCGCAAATGTACGCGCTGGTCGAGAACGTCGAGGCCTATCCGAAGTTCCTGCCGTGGTGCCGCTCCAGCGAGATCCTGTCGCGGCGGGAGGAAGGCACGACCGCCAAACTCTCGGTGGGGCTGAAAGGCATCCAGCAGTCCTTCACGACAGAGAACGTAAATCGTCCCGGCGAGTCGATCGAGATGAGGCTCGTGCAGGGGCCGTTCCGCTCCTTCCGCGCCGAGTGGAAGTTCCATTCTCTGGGAAGGCATGCCGCCAGGATCGAATTCTCGATGGATTACCGGCTCTCGGGCGGGCTCCTCGCGAAGGTGCTCGGCCCGCTTTTCGATCACATCGCCGATACGATGGTCGATGCATTCCATCGCCGTGCCCAGGCCGTCTATGGTCCGCCTGAACATTGAAGTAATTTGCGTCTGGCGCAATCGTCAGGAGGTTGTCCAGGTCAGCCTGGAGGAGGGCGCAACCGCGCTCGACGCGCTCAGCGCGAGCGGCCTCCGGCAGCGCCATCCCGAAATCGACGCCGGCGAACCGGCGCTCGGAATTTTCGGCCGGCGCGTCCCACCGGGCACCACTCTCGTGCAGGGGGACCGGGTCGAGGTCTACCGCCCGCTGCTGGTCGACCCCAAGGAATCACGCCGTGCCAAAGTCTCGGCAAAGCGTCGCCTCAAGCGCTGACCCACCCGGCACCCGCGGCTAGAACACGGCCGACATGCGCGTATAATGTGTATTTGCAGGAAAGGCAGCCTCCATGCGCGTGATTCAACGGGCGCTCACTTTCGATGACGTACTCCTCCTCCCCGCCCATTCGCGCGTTCTGCCGCGCGACGTCTCACTAAAAACCCGCCTGACCCGCAAGCTTGCGCTGAACATCCCGCTGATTTCCGCGGCGATGGATACCGTGACGGAGGCTCGCCTCGCCATCGCGATCGCGCAGGAAGGCGGCATCGGCATCGTCCACAAGAATCTCGATCCCCAGGCACAGGCGGCCGAGGCCACCAAGGTCAAGCGCTTCGAGTCGGGCGTGCTGCGCGACCCGGTCACCGTCGCCCCGGACCTGTCGGTGCGCGAACTGCTCGAGCTGACGCAGAAATACAAGGTTTCGGGCTTCCCCGTTGTGGACAAGGGCAAGGTCGTCGGCATGGTCACCAACCGCGACTACCGGTTCGAAACCAACCTGGACGCGCCGGTCAGCTCGATCATGACGCCGAAGGAACGCCTGATCTACGTGAACGAACAGGCGAGCCCTGAAGAGGCGAGGGCGCTGCTGCACAAGCACCGGCTCGAGCGCGTCCTCGTGGTCAACGAATCGTTCGAGTTGCGCGGCCTCATTACCGTCAAGGACATTCTCAAGTCGACCGAGCACCCGAACGCATGCAAGGACGAGCAGGGCAAGCTCCGGGTCGGCGCGGCCGTGGGCGTAGGCGAAGGCACTGAGGAGCGCGTCGATCGCCTCGTTGAAGCCGGTGTAGACGTGATCGTCGTCGATACCGCGCACGGGCATGCGCAAGGTGTGCTCGATCGCGTCGAGTGGATCAAGAAGCGCCACGCGAAAATCCAGGTCATTGGCGGCAACGTGGCCACGACCGCCGGCGCCAAAGCGCTGGTCGATGCGGGCGCCGATGGCGTCAAGGTCGGCATCGGCCCAGGGTCGATCTGTACAACGCGCGTCGTTGCCGGCGTCGGGGTGCCGCAGATCACCGCGATCGACAACGTCCGCCAGGCGCTCGAGGATGCCGGCGTGCCTTTCATCGCGGATGGCGGTGTCCGGTACTCCGGTGACGTCGCCAAGGCGATCGCCGCGGGCGCAACCGCAGTCATGATGGGCAGCGTGTTCGCGGGGACCGAAGAAGCCCCGGGCGAGACGATCCTGTTCCAGGGCCGCTCCTACAAGTCCTATCGCGGCATGGGGTCGCTTGGCGCGATGCGGGATGGCGCCGCCGACCGCTATTTCCAGGATCCGACCAACAACGTCGACAAGCTCGTGCCCGAGGGCATCGAGGGCCGCGTGCCGTACAAGGGCAGCGTGCTCAGCATCATCTACCAGCTGGTCGGCGGCCTGCGCGCGAGCATGGGCTATTGCGGCTGCGCCACCATCGACGAGATGCGCACCAAGGCGGAATTCGTCGAGATCACCTCGGCCGGCATGCGCGAATCCCATGTGCATGACGTGCAGATCGTCAAAGAGGCGCCGAATTATCGTGTGGAGTAGGTAGTTCGTGCACGACAAGATCCTCATCCTGGATTTCGGCTCGCAAGTCACGCAGCTCATCGCGCGGCGCGTGCGCGAGGCCAAGGTCTACTGCGAGATCCACGCCTGCGACGTCTCGGACGAGTTCGTCCGGAACTTCGGCGCCAAGGGCGTGATCTTGTCCGGCAGCCATGCCAGCACGTACGAGGACCAGGGATTGCGAGCGCCCAAGTCCGTCTACGAACTGGGCGTCCCGGTACTCGGCATCTGCTACGGCATGTTCTCCATGGCCGTCCAGCTCGAGGGCGAGGTCGAGCCAAGCGCAAAGCGCGAGTTCGGCTACGCGGAGGTCAGGGCACGCGGGCACACGAGGCTATTCGAAGGCATCCAGGACTTCGAGACGCCCGACGGCCACGGCATGCTCAAGGTGTGGATGAGCCACGGTGACAAGGTCACTGCGATGCCGCCCGGGTTCAAGCTCATGGCCTCGACCGAGTCGTGCCCGATTGCCGGCATGGCGGACGAGGCGCGCCGGTTCTACGGCGTGCAGTTCCATCCGGAAGTCACCCACACGAAGCAGGGCAAGGCGATCCTCAATCGCTTCGTGCACGACATCTGCGGCTGCGGCAGCGACTGGAACATGCCGGACTACGTCACCGAGGCGGTGGCGAGGATCCGTGAGCAGGTGGGCAAGGAGGAGGTGATCCTCGGGTTGTCCGGCGGCGTGGATTCGTCGGTCGCGGCGGCGCTGATCCACAAGGCGATCGGCGATCAGCTGACCTGCGTATTCGTCGATCACGGCCTGCTGCGCCTCAACGAAGCGACGCAGGTCATGGCGACGTTTGCCGAACACCTCGGCGTCAAGGTCATCCACGTCGATGCGACAACCGAGTTCATGGGCAAGCTCGCCGGCGTCTCAGACCCCGAGGCCAAGCGCAAGATCATCGGCAAGGAGTTCGTCGAGGTATTCCAGCGCGAGTCGGCGAAGATCAAGAATGCGAAGTGGCTCGCGCAGGGCACCATCTACCCCGACGTGATCGAATCCGCCGGCACCAAGACCGGCAAGGCCACCACGATCAAGTCGCATCACAACGTCGGCGGGCTGCCGGATACGCTGCACCTCAAGCTGCTCGAACCCTTACGCGAGCTGTTCAAGGACGAAGTGCGGGAGTTGGGTCTCGCTCTGGGTCTTCCGCGCGATATGGTCTTCCGCCACCCATTCCCCGGCCCGGGGTTGGGCGTTCGCATCCTCGGCGAGGTCAAGAAGGAATTCGCGGATCTACTCCGCCGGGCCGACGCGATCTTCATCGAAGAATTGCGCAAAACAGACGATACCGACGGCGTGTCCTGGTACGACAAGACCGCGCAAGCCTTTGCTGTTTTCCTACCGGTGAAATCGGTGGGCGTGATGGGCGACGGGCGGACATACGAGTATGTGGTGGCGTTGCGGGCGGTGCAGACCTCGGATTTCATGACCGCCGACTGGGCGCCGCTGCCGCACGAACTGCTCGCCCGGGTGTCGAGCCGCATCATCAACGAGGTGCGCGGAATCAATCGCGTGGCTTACGACATCTCTTCCAAACCGCCGGCGACGATCGAGTGGGAGTAGTCGCTTCCCACGCCGGGGTTCGCATGAACAAGTTGTCCCTCAG
>CAZZDV010000010.1:31502-42469 GCA_964652785.1 uncultured Bordetella sp. | reverse complement strand
GTTCCGAATCGCGGGCCCGCGCCATCCAGCCGAAGCGCTTCTCGCCGATCTCGAATGCGCCCTGCACGATGAGCGCGAGCGCCGCAGCCGGCAGCGCGCCCGCAATCAGCATGGTGCTGTCGTTCAGCGCCAGGCCCGAGGCGATGCGCTCGCCATAGCCGCCCGCACCGATGAAAGCCGCGATCGTAGCCGTGCCCACGTTGATAACCGCCGAAGTCTTGATGCCCGCGAGGATCGAGGGCAGCGCGATCGGAATCTCCACCAGGCGCAGCCGGTCCCTGGGCTCGAGGCCGAGGGCCATCGCTGCATGACGCATGCCGGTGCCAAGGCCCGTGATGCCCGAATGCGTGTTGCGCACGATCGGCAGCAGCGCATACAGAAACAGCGCGATCAGCGCGGGCAGCAGGCCGATCGTGCCGACCGCCGCGATCAGGAAAGCAAACAGCGCGAGCGACGGGATGGTCTGGATCACGCCGACCGTGCCGAGAATGAGCTGCCCTGCACGCGGATACTTCGCGGCCGCGACCCCGAGCGGCACGCCGGCGGCGATGCTTGCCGCGAGCGACACGAAGACCAGCAGCAGGTGCTCGCCGGTCAGCCGCCAGAAATCGGGGCCGAACAGCGTGCCGAGGAAGTCGCGCTTCGCGACGGTGCGCGAGGCGGATTCGGGCGTGCCCAATAGTGAGGCCGCTTCGGCAAAACTGCGACCTTCGAGCTCGGCCGCGGCGTTCATTCGGATCATCTGCGCTTCGGAGATTTTTCCCTGCAACCCGCCAAGCGCTTTCCACGCATCCGGGAAACGCTTCGGCACGTCCAGCCGGTAGAGCAGCATCGCGTCGTAGCGCGGAAAATACTTCCGGTCGTCTTCCAGCACGCGCAGCTTGTAGCGCTCGATCTTCGCGTCGGTGGTGTAGATATCCATGACGTCGATCTTGCCGGCGGCCAAAGCCTCGTAGGCCAGCCCGTGATCGAGACCCGACGGTCTCGAAAACGTGTAGCCATACGCGGCGGCCAGGCCAGGCCAGCCGTCCTTGCGCCCGATGAATTCCTGCGACAACCCGAGCTTGAGCTGCGGATTGCGCAGCAGGTCCGAGAGGCTGCGGACGCCGGCCGCCTGCGCACGCTCTTCGCGCATCGCAAGCGCGTAGCCGTTGTTGAACCCCAGGGGCACGCCGATGCCCAGCCCAATCGGCGCCAGCTCCCGGTTCAGCCGCTCGAGATCGAACGGGCCTTCGAGCTTGAGGATCTCGCGCGCGACGGTTCCCGTGTACTCCGGGTACAAGTCGATCGAACCGGCCTTGAGCGCGGCAAAGACGATGCCGGTATTGCCGAGGCCCGGCCGGTGCACCGCGTCGCCTGCTTGCCGCACGAGGATCTCGCCGAGGATGTACGACTCGGTGAAGCGCTTGGAACCGACCTTGAGGGGCTCCGCTCCGGCACCGAACGCCACGCACGCGAGCAGCAGGAGCGCGACACGCTTCATCCGGCCGCGACTTCGAGTTCGCCCGAGCCGATGAACTGCAGCGCCGCCAGGCTTGCATATAGACCGCCCTCGCGCATGAGCTCGGCGTGAGTGCCTTCGGCCACGATGCCCGCGCGGTCCAGCACGACGATGCGGTCCGCATGCTGCACCGTGGAGAACCGATGCGCGATCACGAGCGTGGTCCGGCCGCGTTCCAGCGTCTCGAGCGCCCGCTGCACCATGCGCTCGCTGGCCGCGTCGAGCGAGCTCGTTGCCTCATCCAGCAGCAGGATCGGACGGTCGGCGAGCAATGCGCGCGCGATCGAAAGGCGCTGCCGCTGGCCGCCGGAAAGGGTCACGCCGCGCTCGCCGAGCGGCGTGTCGAGCTTTTGCGGCAGGCGATCGATGAACTCCAGCGCGAACGCCTGTTCGCAGGCCCGCTCTGCCTCGGAACGCGTCGCCTCCGGCCGCCCATAGCGCAGATTCTCCAGCACGCTCGCGGCAAAGATGACCGGCTCCTGCGGGACGACCGCGATCGCGCTGCGAAGTGCGCGCGGGTCCAGCGAGCGGATGTCGAGCCCATCGACGCGGATGACGCCGCCCTGCGGATCGTAGAACCGCAGGAGCAGCGAGAGCACCGTCGACTTGCCCGCGCCCGAGGGCCCGACCAATGCCACGCGCTCACCGGCTGCGATATCGAGGCTGAACTTTTCCAGCGCCGGCGCTGCCGGCCGGGATGGGTATGAAAACGTGACCTCGTCGAAGGCGATGCCGCCCGCGCCTGCCCGCGGCAGCACCGCTGGCGATGCGGGCGCGCGGATCGTGGGCTCGGTGCGCAGCAGTTCGACCAGGCGTTCGGAGGCGCCGGCCGCGCGCTGCAGGTCGGACATGACCTCCGAAATGGCCGCAATCGCACTCGCCGCGATCGCGCTGTAGAAGATGAAGGCCGACAGATCCCCCGCGCTCAGCCGCCCCGCAAGCACGTCGTGGCCGCCCTTCCAGAGGATCACGCCGACACCGCCGAAGACGATCAGCATGACCAGGCCCACCAGCAGCGCGGACTGCGCGATCCGGCGCACCGCGACTTTGTAGGTAGCCTCCACGTGGCCGGCGAAATCGCGGCGCGTCAGGGCCTCGTGCACGTAGGCCTGCACGGTGCGCACCTCGTGCAGGGCCTCGTCGACGAAGGCGCTCACGTCCGCGACGCGGTCCTGGCTGTCGCGCGACGCGCGCCGCACGCGCCGGCCGATGAAGAGCACCGGCAGCACGATCAGCGGCCCAAGCAGGAGCACGACGAGCGTCAGCCTGAAATCGGTGACCAGCAGCATGCCGATCGAGCCGATCAAGAGCAGGACGTTGCGGACCGCGAGCGAGAACCCATACCCGACGACCGCCTGCAGCAGGGTGGTGTCGTTGGTCAGCCGGGAAATCACCTCTCCGGTGCGCGCGGTCTCGAAGTAGCCGGGCGAGAACTGCAGGATGTGGTCGAACACCGCGCGCCTGAGGTCCGCGATCACTCGCTCGCCGGTGCTCAGCATGAGGAAGAACCGCGCGAACGTCGCCACCGACAGGAGAACGGCAAGCGCAATCACCGCGGCAAGCGAGCGGTCGAGCACCTCCGGGCTGGCCGCGGCGAAACCGGCGTCGATCACATAGCGCAGGCCCTGGCCGAGCGCGAGCACGCAGGCGGCGGCCACCAGCAGCGCGAAAAGCGCGGCGGCGATGCGCAGCTTGTACGGCGAAAGGAACCGTGCAAGTGCGAGGAACTGGGCGAAGTCGCGGCTGCCCGGGCGGTCCGGCAGGCGATCGTTGAAGACCGACATGAGCCCGGACTCTACCGCAGGCGCGCGTACCCCGGCGTGTTCCTTTGCGAAGGAGCGCGCGTCAGCGCCCGTAGAAGCGGTAGTTGTTGCGACCGAGTTCCTTGGCGCGGTACATGGCGACGTCGGCATTGCGCAGCAACGCTTCGGCGTCGCCCGCGTCGCCGGGGAACAGGCTGATGCCGATGCTGGCGCCGATGTTGAAGGAGCGCCCGTCGACGCGGAACTCCGGCACGAGCGTGCGCAGGATCTTCTCGGCCACGATCGCGCAGTCGGATTCGAGCGCGAGGTCCGGGATCACGATCACGAACTCGTCTCCGCCCTGGCGCGCGAGCGTGTCGGCCTTGCGCACGCACCCCATGAACCGGTTGGCGACTTCGCGCAGCACCGCGTCGCCGGCCTTGTGCCCGAGCGAGTCGTTGACGTTCTTGAAGAAGTCGAGGTCGACGACCATCACCGCGAGCCGCGCATCGCGGCGCTGCGCGGAGAACACCGACTGGCGCAGCCGGTCATCGAGCAATCGGCGGTTCGGCAGGCCCGTCAGCGTGTCATGGTAGGCGAGGTAGCGCACCTCTTCTTCCTGGCGCTTGCGCTCGCTGATGTCCTGCGACACGCCAATGACGCGCGTCGCCGCCCCGTTGTCGCCGTACACCACCCTCCCGCGCGCCGACAGCCAGCGGACCTGCCCCTCGCGCCCGACGATGCGGAATTCGCAGAAATGCGGCTCGCCGGTCTCGAGCGTGCGCGTGCAGGCTTCTTGATAGCGCTCCCGGTCATCGGGATGGATCAGGGCCTGGAAATCCGGATGCCCGCGGGCCCCGGGCGCGGCCATCCCGAGCAGCGCGGAAGGATCGCGGCCCCAGGCGAACGTGTTGTCGCGGACGCCGCGCTCCCAGTAGTAAAGGTCCGCCGCATCGACCGCCAGCCTGAGCCGCGCGACGCTCTCGTACAGTGCCGCCGCAGCCTGCTTGACCTCGGTAATGTCGCGCGCGGTGCCGGTGGCGCCGACGATCTCACCGCCCGGCTCGCGCAACGCGATTGCATTGAACGAAAGGTCCACCGGGGTCCCGTCGCGGCGCAGGTGGCGCGTCTCGTAGTTGTAGGCAGGCTCGCCTTTGAGGATCTGCTGGAACACCGCAAGGTCACGCTCGCGCACCTCGGCGATCAGCGAGTCGGAAAATGGCCGGCCGAGCATTTCGGCGGCATCCCCGCCCCAGATGCGGCGAACCGCCGCTGCGTTGAGGTAGGTCCAGCGGCCTTCGGTATCGATCGACCAGATCAGGTCGTTGGAAGTCTCGACGAGGTTGCGGTACATCTCTTCGCTTTCCGTGAGCGCCCGCTGCGCCTCGCGCCGGTCGTGAGCGTCGGAGAAGGCGAAGATCGCCGCGGCCTCCGGGTCGGCCGCATCGATCGCACGGCCCAGGCTCAGGCACCAGATGACCGTCCCGTCGCGGCGAACCATCCGGGTGTCGTCTTCGATGATTCCCCCGCCGGCGAGGCGCGCATAGGTGTCGCTGCCGACGGTTTGCCACGCGGACTCCGAACCATACAGCTTGCGGGTCGAGTTGCCGGCGAGTTCCCCGGGGCCATAGCCCAGCATCACCTCCAGCCGGCGATTGCACCGCACGATCTTGCGATGCTCCACGAACGCCACGCCCACCGGCAGGATGTCGAGCACGATGCTTTCTTCCGCAAGCACCGCCTGGTAAGCCGCTTCGGCCCGCTTGGCCTGCGAAATGTCCGCGAACACGCCCACGATCCCGCCAAGCGGAGTGCGCACCGTCTTGCCCTGGATCCAGCGCCCGTCGCGGGTGCGGTACTGGCGCACCTCCCCCTTGCCGGCAAGGTGGCGCTCGGTGCGCCGCTGGAGCCACGCCTCACGGTCGGCGGCATCGCCTGCCGAGACGTCTTCGGCAACGTCGAACGCGTTTTCCGCAATCGTCCTGAACGGTGTGCCCACGAGTTCTTCCGGCCGCTTGCCCGGCGCGTACAAAGCCGCGTATTGCGAGTTGCAGGCCACGATCCGGTCTTCCTCGTCGTAGATACCGATCCCGTCGGGCGAGCTTCCGATCGCGTCCCGCAACCTGCCTTCGCTTTCGCCGAGCCTTTCGAGCAAGGCCTCGTTGTCGAGACGCGTCGACAACGAGCGGCACACCGACAAGTGGAGCTGGCGGAAGACCGTGACCATCGCCGCCGCGAAGATGACGACCATGACCGCCATCCAGCGATACGGGTCGATCCCCTGAGAGAACAGGACGCCCGCAGACACGATGACCGGCGAGACCACGAAAGCATGGAAGGCGAGGCGGCTCGGCGAGTAGATGCCGGCCGCGCCGATGATCATTCCGCCGGTCACGAACATGACCGCAACGCGATGCAGCGGCTCGCCCGCCTCGAAGAAGAGACCCGGGGTCAGTGCCCAGAGCGCACCTGCCGCGAAAGTGCCTATGGCAAAGCGCCGTTCCCAGGCGAGCGGCGCAGTGGTCCGCGTCGTCGAGCGCAGGTACACGAGGTGCAGCGACATGCGCACGGCCGTCACGCAAATCAGGCTTACGCCCCAGCCGGCAAGGACTTCGGAGGCGGTGGAGCCCCAGAGGATCAGAACGAGGACCCCCCCGTTGAGCAGCGAAACCACATACGCCGAGCGCGCGAGGAAAAACAGCTCGGCAACGCGTTCAGCGTCGAAACGCTGGGGGTTGCCGGCAACTCCCGCGCCGGCAGCTGTAGCGGACCTGTTCAATTCGTATCTTTCCTGCGGTTGCGCCCGATGGCGGGAAGTTACGCCGCGCCCCTCCACAGGGCGCATCGATTCCCTCACAAGACAGACAATCCTTTGCAGTTCGCGGATTCCCGGGCGGACGAACGGCGCTTCCCGGCCGACGAGCGCGCTTCGCAGTGAAAACCCGGAGTGCTACTGCGTCATTCGCCGCTCGAGCAGCTGTATCCAGTGTTCGACCGGTGTCGCGGTCCCCGACTGGAGCTGCGTAAGGCATCCGATGTTCGCGGTTGCGATCCAGGTGGGCGCACCTGACTGCAAGGCGGCGAGCTTGTTCACGCGCAGGCGCGATGACAACTCGGGCTGGAGGATGGAGTACGTCCCGGCGGACCCGCAACACAAGTGCGCGTCGGGCACGTCGGTCAGTTCATAGCCGGCCGCCTCGAGCACCGACTCCGCCAAGCCGCGGATCTGCTGGCCGTGCTGCAGGCTGCAGGGCGAATGGAACGCGGCTTTCTCACCGGCGATGCCCGCACGCCCGCACGCCAGCTTCGCAATCTGCGCCCGCTCGTTGGCAAGGACCTCGGCGAGGTCGAGGGTCATCGATGAAACGCGCGCCGCTCTCTGGGCATAGACGGGGTCGTCCTTGAGCATGTGGCCGTACTCCTTGACCGTCGTGCCGCACCCGCTCGCGGTCATCAGAAACGCTTCGGCGCCGGATTCGACCAGCGGCCACCATGCATCGATGAGCGCGCGCATGTCCTGCCGGCCCTCTTCCTGCCGGTTCAGGTGGAATCGCAGACCCCCGCAACACCCGCCCGCCGGGGCTTCGACCAGAGAAATTCCAAGCTGGTCGAGCACACGGGCGGCGGCAGCATTGATCGCGGGCGAAATAGCCGGCTGCACGCAACCGGCCAGCGCGACCATCCTGCGCGCGTGCCTGGGCGCGGGCCATGCGCCTGCGGGCGAACCGGCATCGGGGACTTTCGAGGCGAGCTTCTCCGGCAGAAGCGGGCGCAACGCACGGCCTGCCGCGAGCAGCGCCCCGAAGAGCCGGGTCCTTGGCAGCACTGCTGAAAGCGCGGCGCGCTGGAGGGCCTGCCACGGGCCGCGCGTAACGCGCTGCTCGACGACGTTGCGCCCGATGTCGACCAGCCTTCCGTACTCCACTCCCGATGGACACGTCGTTTCACATGCGCGGCACGTAAGGCACCGGTCCAGATGCAGCTGGGTCTTCTGAGTGACCTCCCCGCCTTCGAGCGCCTGCTTGATGAGATAAATTCGGCCGCGCGGACCATCGAGCTCATCCCCGAGCAGCTGGTAGGTCGGGCAGGTGGCGTTGCAAAACCCGCAGTGCACGCACTTGCGCAGGATCGCGTCGGCCTCGCGGCCTTCGGCGGTATCACGGATGAAATCTGCGAGGTTGGTCTGCAAGGATCACCAGTCGCGATACAGCCGGCCACGGTTGAATACACCGGCCGGATCGAATACCGCTTTCACGTTCTTGTGCAGCCGCGCGAGGACCGGTTCGTGCCCGGCGAACGCGCCCTGGCTCCGGTCTGCGCCGCGAAAAAGCGTCGCGTGGCCGCCCGCCGACTGTGCGATCTGTCGAATCGAAGCGGCATCGGCATCGGCATCGGCCTTCCACCAGCGAAGCGCGCCACCCCATTCGATGAACTCGGAGCCCGCGCCTGCGGTGGGCAAGACTCCGGTGGGCAAGACAATCGGGGCCGCAGTCGAGGGGACCGACAAGCGCCATAGCGCCCCCGGCGTGGTGAAGAACGGATCCGACTGGTCGCGCACACCGTCCCAGTAAGCCAGGGCCTCGGCGGCGTTCACGCGTTCGCCACCAAGCATTGCGCATGCCGCGTCCACCGCCGCCACGGCACCTTCGAATCGAACACGCAGCGTGCCTCCACACCATGCGCTCGCGGTGATGGGCAAGGGCCGGCCACCCCACTCGTTGAGCTTTCGCACTGCCTCGGCAGAGTCCATCGTGAATCTCAACGTCGCACGCGCAACCGGGACGGGCAGGACCTTGAGCGACACCTCGGCGATGAGGCCGAGCGTCCCCATCGAACCCACCACGAGCCGCGATACGTCGTACCCGGCGACATTCTTCATGACCTGGCCCCCAAATCGCACCAGGTCCGCGCGCCCGTCCATGAGCACGCATCCGAGCACGAAATCGCGAGCCGCGCCGTAGTAGAGGCCGTTCGCCGCCCGCCGGGGCCCGGACAGCCCGGCCGCGATGCAACCGCCGAGCGTCCCGCCGGCGCCGAAGCGCGGCGGCTCGAAAGGGATCATCTGGTTACTGCGTGCAAGTGCGTCCTCGAGCTCCGCCAAAGGCGTGCCGCAACGAGCCGTGACGACGAGCTCGCTGGGCTCGTAACTCACGATGCCGGCGTATTCGCGCAGCTCGAGAGGCTCGCCTTCCAGGGGACCGCCGTAAAAATCCTTGGTCCCTCCGCCTGTGAGGCGCAGGTGCCCGCCGGTGCTCGCCGCCGAGCGGATCCTCTGCGCATACCGCGCGAGCGCCGCTTCCATTCTCAGAATCTCGGCAATTCGGCGAAGGGTTGTCGTTTGCCGGAGCGTACGTGCATGCGGCCGTACTCCGCGCACCGATGCAGCGTCGGGATGTTCTTGCCCGGATTGAGCAGGCCCCGCGCGTCGAAAGCCTGCTTGAGCGCGAGGAAAAGCGCGATCTCCTTGCCGCCGAACTGCACGCACATCTGGTTGATCTTCTCGATGCCCACGCCATGCTCACCGGTGATCGTGCCGCCGACCGCCACGCACTTCTCGAGCACTTCGGCCGCGAACTGCTCGGTTCGATGCAGCTCCTCTGGATCGTTTGCATCGAACAGGATCAGCGGGTGCAGGTTGCCGTCGCCGGCATGGAACACATTCGGGCAGCGAAGCGAATACTTGCGCTCCATCTCGGCGATGAAACCCAGCATTTCGCCAAGGCGCTTTTTGGGGATCGTGCCGTCCATGCAGTAGTAATCCGGCGAGATGCGCCCCACCGCCGGAAAGGCGGCCTTGCGGCCCGCCCAGAACTTCAGGCGCTCCGCCTCGCTGCCGGAAACCTTGAGCTGCGTCGCGCCCGAGCGCGAGAGCACCGCTTTCATGCGGCCGATCTCTTCTTCGACTTCGGCCGGCGTGCCATCCGATTCACACAGCAGGATCGCCGCCGCCTCGAGGTCATAGCCCGCATGCACGAACTCCTCCACCGCGCGGGTCGCCGGCCGGTCCATCATTTCCAGGCCCGCCGGGATGATGCCCGCGGCGATCATGTCGGCCACGGCGTTGCCGGCGGTCTCGACTTCGGCGAATGAAGCCATGATGACCCGCGCGACCTCCGGCTTGGGCACCAGCTTGACCGTGGCCTCGACGGTGACAGCCAGCATCCCTTCGGAGCCGATGGCCAGCGCCAGCAGGTCGAAGCCCGGCGAATCGAGCGCTTCAGAACCGAATTCAACCGGTTCGCCCTCGACCGTATACCCACGCACGCGCAGCACGTTGTGCACCGTGAGGCCGTACTTGAGGCAATGCAGGCCGCCCGAGTTCTCGGCGATGTTTCCGCCGATCGTGCAGGCGATCTGACTCGATGGATCGGGCGCGTAGTAGAGCCGGTGCCTGGCGGCGGCCTCCGAAATGGCCGCATTGCGCACGCCGGGCTGCACGCGCGCCGTGCGCGCCAGCGGGTCGACTGAAAGGATGCGGTTGAACTTTGCCATCCCGAGCAACACGCCCTCGGCGGAGGGCAAGGCGCCGCCGGAAAGGCCGGTCCCGGCGCCGCGCGGCACGACCGGCACCTCGAGCGCATGGCAGGTCCTCAGCACCCTTGCGACCTGCTCCTCGGTTTCGGGAAGTGCAACGACCATCGGCAGTTGACGGTATGCGGAAAGGCCATCGCATTCATAAGGCCGCGCTTCCTCTTCCCGAAACAGGACCGCATGCTCCGGCATGAACGCTCGAAGCGCCGCGACCACTTCGCGCTGGCGCGCGGGATCGATGCGGACTTCGGCGTGTGAAGCAGTGTGCTCTTCGGCGCCCATTCAGCCCTCGAGGTAGGGGGCGGCCCAGGCCAGGCCGCTCAGCGTTTCGCCTGCTGGATTGTACTCACAGCCAATGGCGCCTTCGTACCCCAGGCGATCGATGTACCCGAGCATGAAATCGAAATTGATCTCGCCGCTGCCGGGTTCATGCCGGTCCGGCACGTCCGCGATCTGGATGTGGCCGATGCGCGGCAGGAGGCTTTCGAGCGTCTTCGCAAGATCGCCTTCCATGATCTGCATATGGAACAGGTCGTACTGCACGAACGCATTGGGCGCTCCGGCGGCGTCGAGCACTGCAACCGCCTGCGCCGAGCCGTTGAGGAAAAATCCCGGAACGGTCCGCGTATTAACCGGCTCGATCATGAGCGAGAGCCCTGCTTTCGCAAGCTCGCCCGCCGCGAAAGCCACGTTCTCCACCAAGGTTGCATGGAACTGCCCGGTATCGATGCCTTTGGGAGTGACCCCCGCGAGGCAGTTGAGGCGAGGTGAGCCTGCCGCCACCGCGTACTCGATGGCGCGGAAAACACCCTCTCGAAACTCCCCCTTGCGCTCAGGAAGGCAGGCGATGCCGCGATCGCCGCGCGCAGCATCGCCGGAGGCAATGTTGTGGAGCACGACTTCGACTCCCGCATCACGCGCACGCTGCGCGACCGCGCCCTTGTCGAACTCGTAAGGAAACTGGTACTCCACATATCGGAAGCCGGCCCTGGAAGCCGCGTCGAACCGCTCGAGGAACCCATGCTCCGTGAAGAGGAGCGACAGATTTGCGGCGAGCTTCGGCATTGGGTTTCCGGGGTGAGGTCGGGGGCTTAGAGCATAGGGTTGGGCGAATGGAGCGTCAATCGTCTGGCAATCGCGTCTGGCAATCGCGTCTGGCAATCGCGGCCTCGCAAAGCACAGAGGGCCGTGGG
>CAZZDV010000010.1:0-31402 GCA_964652785.1 uncultured Bordetella sp. | reverse complement strand
CGTCTGGCAATCGCGTCTGGCAATCGCGGCCTCGCAAAGCACAGAGGGCCGTGGGACAATGAATGCACAACAAGTCCGCGCCGCAATGGACCGGCATCGACCCGCCTGAGCCGCCCGCTTGAAACTTCCACAGTCCCCCACGCTCGTTCTCGCACCGCTGTTGTTTCTAGCGGTCGCTCTGCTTGCGGCCGACCCGGCCCTCGCCGCCGAGGCCGCCGCGAGCGCTGTTACGGCATGGTGGGTCTGGCCGCTCACACTGTTCGCAGTCACCGTCCTGCTGGGCATCGTCGCGATTCTCGGCGGCGTCGGCGGTGGCGTGCTGTTCGTGCCCATCGTGAGCGGCTTCTTCCCGTTCCATCTGGACTTCGTGCGCGGCGCAGGGTTGCTGCTCGCACTTTGCGGTGCGCTTGCGGCCGGCCCCTCGCTGCTTAGAAGCGGCATGGCCAGCATGCGCCTGGCCCTTCCTCTGGCCCTGGTCGGATCGATCACCTCCATCTTCGGCGCGCTGCTCGGCCTCGCCTTGCCCGTGAACGTCGTGCAGACAGCGCTCGGCGTCGTCATCCTTGCGATCGTGGTCCTGATGCTGCGCACGCGGGGGCGGTCCGACGCGGCGCAGCCGAAGCCGGATGCCATTTCAGACGCGCTGCGGCTGCATGGCATCTATCACGATCCGGCGCTGGGCAAGGACGTCGAGTGGCGGGCGCGAAACACCGCGGCGGGCCTCTGCGTCTTCGCCGCGATCGGGGTGCTCGCCGGCCTGTTCGGACTGGGTGCGGGCTGGGCAAACGTTCCCGCGCTCAACCTCCTCATGGGCGTCCCGCTCAAGCTCGCTGCCGGCACAAGCAGCTTCCTGCTCTCGGTGATCGACACTTCGGCGGCATGGATTTACCTGAACCGCGGGGCGATGCTGCCGATGCTGGTCGTGCCCTCTTGCCTTGGGATCATGCTCGGCGCCCGCATCGGCGCAAGGCTGCTGCGCGTCGCGCCCACGCGGGTGATCAGGCGCACCGTCATCGCGCTGATGGTTTTCGCCGGCACGCGCGCTTTGTTGAAAGGACTCGGGATATGAATCTGAACTTCGGATGACTCCGGACCCGGCCAAGGGCTTCGTGTCCGACGAACAGCTGCGCTACGCGCAGTGGCTCGACCTCGGCACGCGCGTCGGGCTGGTCCTGCTCGTGGCGTCTTTTGCTTTGTACGTGAGCGGCCTCGTGCCTCCGCACATCCCCGTCGCAGACCTGCCGGCACTGTGGGTCCTGCCGGTCGATCAATACCTCGCGGCAACCGGACTGCAAGGCGGTTGGTCCTGGCTCGGACAGCTCCGCTCGAGCGACATGATGAACTTCGCCGGCATCGCCTTCCTGTCGCTCGTCACGGTGGGGTGTTACCTGCGCCTCGCGGCTTCGTACCTGCGCAACCGCGATACGGCGTGCGCATTGATCGCGCTGGCCGAGATCGTTGTGCTGGTGCTCGCCGCATCGGGCCTCGTCGGTGTCGCTCACTAGCGATTGCACGTCACGCGGCGCGGCGAAACAGGTGCGCCGGGGTTCGGGGATGTAAACGGCTTGTGCTAGACTGAAATTCGCTCAGGGCTTCCGCCTGCAAACAAAGAAGAGGAGTCAACCATGGGTGCCATTTTCCAGTCGTTGGGACGCACAGTCATCGCGGGCATTGTCCTGCTGATCATCATCATCGGCCTGGTCGGCGCGATGGCCGGCGGGGTTTCCGTCAGCGGCCAGCATGCCTGGGTCGCTTTTTTCTTCCGCTGGCTCCATGTGCTCTCCGGCGTGATGTGGATCGGGCTGCTGTGGTATTTCAACTTCGTGCAGATCCCCTCGATGCCGAAGATTCCCGATGAGCAGAAGCCGGCCATCAGCAAGGTGATCGCGCCGACTGCGTTGTTCTGGTTCCGCTGGGCGGCGCTGGCCACCATGGTGACCGGCCTGATCCTCGCGACCATGAACGGCTACATTGGCTCGTTGATGACGTTCCAGCGGCCGTTCACGGCGATCGCAATCGGCATGTGGCTCGGGCTCATCATGGGGATCAACGTCTGGGCGATCATCTGGCCGAACCAGAAGAAAGCGCTCGGCATCGTCACCGTCGAGCCGGCCGAGAAGGCCAAGGCCGCGCGCATCGCAATGCTGGCCTCGCGCTTCAACACGATGCTGTCCATCCCGATGCTCTACTTCATGGTGGCGCAGCAAAACGGCGGCCTCTGACCCGCTCGTACCAGGTACTCGATTCGGGGCTCCGCGTGGGCCCCGAATCGTTTCTGCGGGTGAATCCATTCGAATGAGATTAGCGGCCCTCGATGCGGCCGCAGGCTACTGCGGCCTGTACTTCTCCAGGCCGCGCAGCTTTGCGCCGGGGCGCAGGCCCTTCGAGGCGAACCAGCCTGCGTTCATCTCCAGGGCGAAACGCACGGGCTTCTTTGCGCAGTGCGAATCTTCCGAATGCGGCTTCATGTCCTCGACGTTGACGATCGAGCCATCGTCGGCGATGTAGGCGACCGAGAGAGGGATCAGCGTGTTCTTCATCCACATGCACTGGATCCCGGCTTCATCGAAGATGAACAGCATGCCTTCGTTGGCGCCCATCGAAGGGCGGTGCATGAGGCCCTGCATGCGGGTTACGAAGTTGTCGGCCACTTCGGCGCGGATCAGGTGCACGCCTGCCGTGAGCTCGGTGCGGGGCAGCTGCTGCGCGCAAGCGAGATGGGGCAGGAGCGCGAGACAGGCGATGAAAGTGAGCTTACGCATTGCTTTGTGAAACCCCATGAAAAAAGGCAGGGAAACCTTACCCTGCCTTTCAGAAGCTGTGAAGAAAACTTACTTCTTCTTGTCTTCCTTCTTTTCCATCTTCTTGTCGTCCATCTTCTTGTCGTCTTTCTTCATGTCGGCCTTCTTTTCCATCTTCTTGTCGTCTTTTGCTTGCGCGCCGGCGTGCGAGGCGGCAAAGGCGGAGACGCTTACGACCGCGAACATGGCGGCGATGACGATCGACAGCAGCTTTTTCATTTTGATTTCCTTCAGCAGGGTTGTAGGTCTTTTATCGGCCGGCAAGCCAGCCGAGAACAGATAACGCGCATGTGACAGTAAGGTTGACACGCCATGTCAGCTCCACTCTGGCGTTTGCAAAATGCGATTATTGCGTTTTGAATCAATAGCTTCTCCAAAAAGAAAGGGCATGGCTCGCGCCACGCCCTTTCCGGGAAGACAGGAAAATTACTTCTTCTTGTCGTCTTTCTTCATGTCGCCTTTCTTGTCGTCCTTCTTCATATCGCCCTTCTTTTCCATCTTCTTGTCGTCTTTCTGCGCGCCGGCATGCGAAGCGGCCATGGCGTTGAAGCTGACTGCCGCGAACATGGCGGCGATGACAACAGACAGGATTTTGGACATTCGCTTCTCCTCGTTTCGGTTTGACTTCATACGGTTCGGCGCAACGAGTTCACGCGCTCCCCAGACCGAACAGCCGCCTGGTCGGCCCGGGTGTGCCGGTAATCCGGCCTTCGTCCCGTATTGCCTCCCTGTGGGAATTCCCACGCGCGCATTCTAGTCCATGGGGATTAGCTTTAACAATAGTGATAACCTGTTGTTTTAACGGTCCGGATTCATGTTCCAGCGTCTCCTCCGGCTGGCCTTCGCCACCCTTTCCTGCTTCGTCCTCCCGGTTTTCGCCGCACCCTATCTCCCCGCCAGCGACTCGCAGGTCCTGGAGCGCCTGCCCATCTCACCGGCCAACCCGGTATTCAGGGAGTTGAGGGCGCTGCGAACCGAACTGGCATCCCGCCCGGCCGATGCCGAGGTCGCCTCAAAACTCGCCGGAAGATATTTCGACCTCGCCATGGCCGAAGGCGACCCGCGCTACATCGGCTACGCGGAAGCGGCACTTCGCCCGTGGATGTCCTCCGCCTCGATTCCGCCGGACCTCCACATCATTCGTGGTCAGCTACGGCAATACCGCCATGATTTCGGCGGTGCCCTTGGCGACTTCGCGGCCGCACTGGCGAAGGATCCTTCCAGCACCGGCGCCCGCGCCTGGCGGGCCGCGATCTTCATGGTGCAGGCGCGATACGACGACGCGCGCTCTGAATGTGTGGCCCTCGCACAGCACGCAACCGAACTGTTCTATACGGGTTGCCTGTCGTACGTCGAGGCCACGACCGGACGGACAAGAAGCGCGTATGACAGTCTGGCGGCGATCCTGCGAAAAAACCCGCGGGCATCAGCCTCGTCGAAACTATGGAACCTGACCCGGCTTGCCGAAATGGCGCATCGCCTGGGTGAACCCGCAACCGCGGAGAAGCACTTTCGTGACGCGCTCTCGCTTGGCGTTGACGACAATTTCCTGTTGGCAGCGTTTGCCGATTTCCTGCTCGAAGAGAACCGCCCCGCGGAAGTGGTCGCGCTCCTGAAAGACCGGACGCGCTCCGACACCCTGCTGCTCCGGCTGGCACTCGCGGAAGCCGCGCTGAAGCTTCCCACCGCGCCCAAACGCATCCAGGCGCTGGAAGACCGCTTCGCCGAGGCGGGCTTAAGAAAGGAACAACTGCACCTGCAGGAAGAAGCCCGCTTCAGGCTGCAACTCAAGCAGGACCCATCCGCCGCCCTCAAGCTGGCGTCCGAGAACTGGAAAGCCCAGCGCGAGCCCCGCGACGCGGGGATCCTGCTTTCGGCCGCGCTCGCCGCGCGCGATCGCGCGGCAGCGCAGCCTGCGATCGATTGGCTGGAGCAGTCGGGGTTCGAGGACAAGAGGCTGCGTCGCGACGCCGACGCTCTGAAAGCGCTCGCAAAGTGAGGCGCCTTCAGGCGGTCTTGTTCGCATGCCTGCTCGCCGTCGCCTCGCTGCCGGCGCATGCGCACAAGCCCAGCGACAGCTACCTGGCCATCGGCGCGAAACCAGCCGGGTGGCAGGGCCAATGGGACATCTCGTTGCGGGATCTGGACTACGCGATCGGCCTGGACGCGGATGGCAATGGCGAGATTACCTGGGGCGAGGTGCGCGCAAAGCACGATGACATCGCGGCGTACGCCCTGGCGCGTCTTTCCATTTCTGCCGACGCAAAGAGATGCGCGCTCGCGCCTTCGGGGCACCTCATCGAGGACCACAGCGACGGCGCGTATGAGGTCCTCAAGTTTTCGATCGATTGCGGGAACGCCCCCGTCCCGCGCGTGATCGGGATCGAGTACAGCCTTTTCTTCGACATCGACCCCTCGCACCGGGGCCTCCTCAGGATCGAGCACGATAACGGGGCGGCAACCGCAATCCTCGGACCCGAGCGGTCCAGGCAGCAGTTCGAGCTGGCCGAAGTCTCGCGCTTGTCGCAGTTCCTCGACTATGGCCGTGAAGGGATCTGGCACATCCTCATCGGCTTGGACCACATCCTGTTCCTGCTTTCGCTGCTCCTGCCCGCGGTCTTCCTGCTCCGGCGAGGCGCATGGGAGCCTGCAACGCACTTCGGCCCGGTCTTCTGGGACGTGCTGAAGGTCGTGACCGCGTTCACGATCGCGCACTCGATCACGCTCAGCCTTGCGGCGCTTTCCATCATCGCGCTGCCGTCCCGGTTCGTCGAATCGGTCATCGCGCTTTCGGTTGTGCTCGCCGCGCTGAACAACCTGTGGCCCGTGGTCGGCGGCCGGCGCTGGGCGGTCGCATTCGGGTTCGGCCTGATCCATGGGTTCGGGTTCGCCAGCGTGCTCGGCGACCTCGGCCTCCCGCGCGACGCGCTGTTGCTTGCGCTCGTCGGGTTCAACCTCGGCGTCGAGGCGGGACAACTGGCGATCGTCGCCGCCTTCCTTCCGATCGCCTATGGATTGCGACGCACGGCGGTTTACCGGCGTATGATTTTCACCGGCGGTTCGGCGCTCATCGTGCTGGTTGCAACGCTCTGGCTGGCCGAGAGGGTCTTCGTGCTGAAGCTCTTGCCCGGCTAGGCGGCCAGCCCCGTACCCGAACTCTTATATAATATATCTTTTAGATTCCAAGGCTCATCCCCAATGACCCCAAAACTCGACTTGCTGAAAATCGCCAAGGAAGAGCAGAACGGCGACCTGTTTAAATTGCTCGACGGCATCTACAAGCGCTCCGCGACCCAGCCGCGCGGCTACAAGGACGCGATCATCTGGGAAGGCGGCAACCCGGCCGGCGGAGTGAAGCCCGTCGCCCATGCTTTTACCGACATGTTCGCGTTGAACGGCACGCTGATGGCCCTCGACGTTCTCGGCCTGCCGTTCCTCGGCGTGCCGATGATGGCGCAGTTCCGCCATGACACGAAGCTCGTCTCCCTCGACTGGTTCGGCAAGCTCGAGTACACGGCGCTCAAGTGGTCGACCGCCGGCGATTTCCTCGTCAACGAGAACGGCAAGAAAGTCGTCGTGAACGGCAAGTCGGCCAATGCGCCGCTGCGCACCGCGGCCGGCGTTTACTGCAACGTGCGCCCGTACGGCACGATCACCAGCATCCGCTTCATGCCCGGCCTGCCCTACTCGCAGGACAAGAAGAAGTTCTCCGTCGACCGCGCAAGCGGCAACATCCATTCGGAAATGAACACCCCCGGCGTGCGCATGGCGTACGCAGTGCGGCTCTTCCTGAAGATGATCCACGAGACCGGGAACGTCGGCCGCGTCGCGACCAAGCCCACCCAGGCGCAGGAAGACGCCATCAACGCGGGCATCGTGCGCTGGATGATCAAGGGCACCAGGTTCGAGCTCAAGCGGCGCTATTCGGTCGACGCCTACGAAGAGCACAAGGCCAACGTCGACGCGATCGTCGCGCTGCTGCCCAAGGACTTCAAGGACGGCATGGAGAACTGGGGCGGCGAGATCTCGGAGCACATCGCCGACACCAACTTCGGCCTGCTGCTGCACGACATGGTCCAGCAGAAGGGCGTCATCGTGTACGCAACCGACCTCGACGGCGACCGGCTGACCGACCTGATGGCCGACGCGCCGGACTTCCTGCGCGCATGGGGCCAGATGGTGATCGACCGTGTGAAGCCCGGCGTGGACATGAACGAGCTCTGGAACGAAATGGGCTTCACGATGAAGAACGGCAAGGACATGACGAGCGTCATGTACCGCATTGTCGGCGAGCCGATCTTCGAACAGACGCTCGGCTCGGCCGATGCGATGCTGCTGCGCCTGCTGGCGGGTGACGAGACCGAAGGCGGCACCAAGCAGCCCTACGACCCGCGCATCCACTTCGTCTTGATCAACGAGGCCTACAGGGCGGCCAACCCGGGCAACAAGGAGCTCGCCAGGTGGCTCGACGACCAGGTCGCGAATTTCGACAAGGTCTACTCCGGCAAGCGTCCCAAGTACCTCGAGGGCTACGAAAAACTGAAAGCGGCCATCAAGCCCTGGGGCACGAAGTAGCGCCGCTCAAGGAAGGGGGTACGGGGGGAACCTCGGTTCCCCCTGTTCCGAGCCTGCCGCGGGAAACACCCCGCCAATAGAAAAAGCCGCCCTCGGCGGCTTTTTTCATTTGGGGGTGTTTCCTCAACCTTTCTGGATATTCGAAGCCTGCTTGCCTTTCGGTCCCTGAACCACGTCGAAAGAAACCTTCTGGCCTTCCTTCAGGCATTTGAAGCCGGCCATGTTGATGGCCGAGAAATGCGCGAAAAGATCCACTCGATCGTCTACAGCCGGCGCGAAGATCCGGCTGCGCGGGCCTTGCATTCCAGGTATTGGCGCAGATATTGCATTGCGCTGCCTAGGTACATTGATTAGGATGAACCGGTAGACGTTCAACCAGCTTTTCGCGCGGGGGAACCGCGGTCGATCCGGGTTGTCCGACCATGGCGGCTCCGACGGCGCTGAATTCGAGCAGGCGGCACGATGGCGCAGTACAAGGACGACACAGTACTCAAGCCGGCGAAAGCGAAGATCAAGCCGCCGCCGATGTTCAAGGTTATGCTTCTCAACGACGATTACACGCCGATGGAGTTCGTGGTGCTCGTACTGCAGGAGTTCTTCGACATGACGCGCGAGCGGTCCACCCAGGTCATGCTTGCCGTACATCGCGAAGGCATCGGGGTCTGCGGCGTGTATCCTAAAGATATTGCTGCGTCGAAAGTCCAGCAGGTTGCGGGCTTCGCCCGCAAACACCAGCATCCGCTTCAGTGCGTGATGGAGGAAACGTAGATGATTGCCCAGGAACTCGAAGTCAGCCTGCACATGGCGTTCGTCGAGGCGCGCCAGAAGCGCCACGAGTTCATCACCGTCGAGCACCTGTTGCTCGCCCTCCTGGACAACCCCACGGCGGCCGAGGTCTTGCGCGCCTGCGGCGCCAACCTGGACGAGCTGCGCAAGCAGCTCTCCCAGCACATTGCCGAGCAAACGCCCCGCATCGGCACCGAACGCGAGGTCGACACCCAGCCGACGCTGGGCTTCCAGCGCGTCATCCAGCGCGCGATCCTGCACGTGCAGTCCTCGGGCAAGAAAGAAGTCACCGGCGCCAACGTGCTGGTTGCGATCTTCGGGGAAAAAGATTCACACGCCGTGTATTTCCTGCAACAACAGGGCATCACGCGGCTGGACGTGGTCAACTACATCTCGCACGGGATCACCAAGACCCCGCAGCCCCATTCGGGCAAGACGGAATCGGATGCCGAGCAGGAAGGCCACGCGGAAACCGCCAACAGCCCGCTCGACAACTACACCCAGAACCTCAATGCGCAGGCTTTGGCCGGCAAGATCGATCCGCTGATCGGCCGTGACAAGGAACTCGAGCGCGTCATCCAGACGCTTTGCCGCCGGCGCAAGAACAACCCGCTGCTGGTCGGCGAGGCCGGCGTCGGAAAGACCGCAATCGCCGAGGGGCTGGCCCGCCGCATCGTGGAAAACAACATCCCCGAGCTGCTGGAAAAAAGCACCGTCTATTCGCTCGACATGGGCGCCCTGCTGGCAGGCACGAAGTACCGTGGCGACTTCGAGCAGCGCCTCAAGGCCGTGCTCAAGCAGTTGGCCGACAATCCGAACGCAATCCTGTTCATCGACGAGATCCACACTGTAATCGGCGCGGGCGCCGCTTCGGGCGGAACCCTCGATGCGTCCAACCTGCTGAAGCCGGTCCTGTCCAATGGCCAGCTCAAGTGCATCGGCGCGACCACGTACACGGAGTACCGCGGCGTGTTCGAGAAAGACCATGCCCTGTCCCGCCGCTTCCAGAAGATCGACGTGAACGAGCCATCGATCGAGGAAACGATCGAGATCCTCAAGGGGCTCAAGACCCGCTTCGAAGCGCACCACGGCGTCAAGTACACCTCCAATGCGCTCAGCACCGCGGCCGAGCTTTCGGCACGCCACATCAACGACCGCCACCTGCCGGACAAGGCGATCGACGTGATCGATGAAGCCGGCGCGGCGCAGCGCATCCAGCCCAAGTCCAAGCAGAAGAAGATCATCGGCAAGGCCGAGATCGAGGACATCATCGCGAAGATCGCGCGCATCCCGCCGCGCAGCGTCTCTGTGGACGACCGCAGCGCGCTCGCCAAGCTGGACAGGGATCTCAAGGCCGTGGTGTTCGGCCAGGACAAGGCAATCGACGCCCTTGCAAACGCGATCAAGATGGCGCGCTCGGGCCTGGGCAACCCGCAGAAGCCGATCGGCAGCTTCCTGTTCAGCGGACCCACGGGGGTCGGCAAGACGGAAGTCGCCCGCCAGCTCGCTTACGCGCTTGGCATCGAGTTGATCCGCTTCGACATGTCGGAATACATGGAGCGTCACGCGGTTTCCCGCCTGATCGGCGCGCCTCCGGGCTATGTCGGGTTCGAGCAGGGTGGCCTCCTTACCGAGCAGATCACCAAGAAGCCGTACTCGGTGCTGCTGCTCGACGAGATCGAGAAAGCGCATCCGGACGTGTTCAACATCCTGCTGCAGGTCATGGATCACGGGACACTCACCGACAACAACGGCCGCAAGGCGGACTTCCGCAATGTGATGATCGTGATGACGACCAATGCCGGCGCCGAATTGCTGTCGAAGAACACGATGGGCTTCACGGCCAACAAGGAGTCCGGCGACGAGATGGAGGCGATCAAGCGCCTGTTCACGCCGGAGTTCCGCAACCGGCTGGACGCGACGATTTCCTTCCGCGCCCTCGACCACGACATCATCATGCGCGTGGTGGACAAGTTCCTCATGCAGCTCGAGGAGCAGCTCCACGAGAAGAAGGTGGAGGCGAACTTCACGCCCAAGCTGAAGGAGCATCTGGGCAAGAAAGGCTTCGACCCGCTGATGGGCGCGCGTCCGATGGCCCGGCTCATCCAGGACACGATCCGCAGCGCGCTGGCCGACGAGTTGCTGTTCGGGCGGCTGGCTAGCGGCGGCAAGGTCACGATCGACGTCGACGAGGCGGACAAGGTCGTGCTGCGTTTCGAGGAGGAGCCCGCGGTCATCGCCTGACGCGAGCTCGCTCAGGAAAAAGCCGCGGCCCGTCCGCGGTTTTTTTTCGCCCGCGAGTTGCCGCAACGCGCGAGTTGCCGCAACGCGCCTTGACAGCCCGCTCGCCATGGTCGGACACTGAGGCGAATCCAAGGGAGGATCGACTCATGAAACGACAACTACTGGCAGCTGCGCTTGCCGCGGTCTGCCTGCCTGTAATGGGCCAGCCACCGGCCGCCGATTTCGGGCGCAACCTGGCGGCCGCCTGCGCGGTCTGCCACGGGACCAACGGCATCAATGCCGGCGGGCTGCCGGACATCGCCGGAATGCCCCGCGATTACATCGCGCAGCAAATGCGCGATTTCCGCGACGGAAGGCGCCCCGCGACGATCATGCACCAGATCGCCAAGGGGTATACCGAGCCGCAGATCGCTGCGCTGGCGGAATTCTTCGCCACGCAAAAGGCCAGATAGGGGACGCCATGGAAAATCGATTCAGCAGGCGCGGTTTCCTTAAATTTGCCGGCGCAGGCGCGGTGGCCGCGACGCTTCCGGGCTGTGCAACTGTTCCGCGGGCAAAGACGGTCGGGCGCGTCGTCGTCATCGGCGGCGGTTTCGGCGGCGCCACTGCGGCGCGCTACATCCGCGCCTGGAGCGCCGGCGCGGTCGAGGTCATCCTCGTCGAGCGCAACACCGAGTTCGTTTCATGCCCGCTATCCAACCTCGTGCTCGGAGGCTCGCGCCAGATCGCGGACCTCACCCGCGGCTACGGAAGGCTGCGCGATGAAGGCGTCAGTGTCGTGCATGACGAGGTCACCGCGGTGGACGCAGCCGGCAAGCGCATATCGCTCGCGAGGGGGCCGGCGATCGCTTACGACCGGCTTGTGGTCTCTCCAGGCATCGATTTCATGTACGACCAGATCGCGGGATACGACGCCGAGGCGCAGCGAACCGTGCTGCACGCATGGAAGGCCGGGCCGGAGACCCTGGCGCTGCGGCAACAGCTCGTCGCCATGCGCGATGGCGGCGTGGTGCTCATCTCGATTCCCAAGGCGCCCTACCGCTGCCCGCCGGGCCCCTACGAGCGGATTTCGCAAATCGCTTCCTACCTCAGGCAAACCAAGCCGAAGTCCAAGATCCTGGTGCTCGACGGCAACGAGGATATCGTCTCCAAGAAAGGCCTCTTCCTTGCGGCATGGAACGAGCTTTACAAGGGACTCATCCAGTACATGCCGAACCACGAGGTCAAGGAAGTGGCCGCCCGCGGCGGCAACGTCAAGACCGACTTCGAGTCTTTCAAGGGCGACGTGCTCAACGTGATCCCGCCGCAACGGGCAGGCAACATCGCGGCCCAGGCAAGGCTGATCACGACCAACAACCGCTGGTGCGACGTCGACTGGATGACGATGGAGTCGAAGGCGGTGCCCGGCGTGCATGTCCTCGGAGATGCGACCCTCTCGGCTTCCGCGATGCCGAAGTCGGCCAGCATGGCCAACAACCACGCCAAGATCGCGGCCGGCGCGATCGTCGCGATGCTGACCGGCCGCCCGGTCAATCCGCAGCCGGTGATCGCGAATGTCTGCTACAGCTACGTGAGCGACAAGGAAGCGATGCACGTGACCTCGGTACACCGCTACGACGCCGACAAGAAGACCATCCTGCCGGTCGCCGGGTCAGGCGGCGTATCAGCGCAAAGAAGCGAGCTCGAAAAAGCCTACGCCGATACCTGGTCGCGAAATATCTGGGCGGACACGCTCGGTTAGGCCTAAGCCTTCCCCGTACTTCCGAAGCCGCCGGCACCGCGGGTGCTGGCGGTGAAGTCCTCGACCACGTTCCAATCAATCTGCGCCACCGGCACGACGACGAGTTGCGCGATGCGCTCCATCGGCTCGACCGTGAAGGCCGCCTTGCCGCGGTTCCATAGCGAAATGAAGATCTGTCCCTGGTAGTCCGAGTCGATGAGCCCGGTCAGGTTGCCGAGCACGATGCCGTGCTTCGCCCCGAGGCCCGAGCGCGGCAGGATCACCGCGGCATAGCCCTTGTCACCGATATGGATCGCAATTCCCGCGGGCACCAGCTGGCTGTCGCCGGGTTGCAGCACAAGGGCCGATTCAAGGCACGCGCGCAGGTCGAGGCCCGCGGCGCCGGGCGTGCCGTAAGCTGGAAGGTTTCCCCGCAGCCTCTCGTCGAGGATCCTTACGTCGAGCCGCCTCACGCCGCGCGCTTTCCCCGGCCGAGCATGGCGGCCACATGGCCGACGAGTTTGCGCGCCTGCTCGATCTTCGAGCCGCGCCCTAACGGATGCTCGCCGGCGTCGTCGTACAGCACGATCTCGTTCTCGTCCGAGCCGATCGCGTGCTGGGCGAGGTTGGCGGCCAGCAGCGGGATCTGCTTCCTGGCGCGCTTCTCCTTCGCGTTCACGGCGAGCTTTTCGGTTTCCGCCGCGAATCCTACGCAGAAAGGCCCGTCAGGCATTTTCGCCACGTAGGCGAGGATGTCCGGATTTTCGGTGAGCTCGAGCGTCATCGCCTTGCCGTTGCCCTTCTTGATCTTCTGCGTGGCGACGTTCTCGACGCGATAGTCGGACACCGCGGCTACCGAAACGAAGACATCCGCGTCCGCAGCCGAGCTCTTCACCGCCTCGAACATCTGCTGCGCGCTCCTGACGTCTATGCGGGAAACGCCGGCGGGCGTGGCCAGCGCCGTAGGCCCGCTGATGAGCGTGACTTTGGCGCCGGCCTCCTGGGCAGCGCGCGCCACCGCATAGCCCATCTTGCCGGAACTGGAATTGGTGATCGTCCGGACCGGGTCGATCGCCTCCACCGTCGGGCCGGCGGTCACGAGCACGTGTTTGCCGGCCAACGCCTTGGGCTGGAAGAAAGCCTCGATCTCGCTGAAGATCTCCTCGGGCTCGAGCATGCGGCCCATGCCGGTTTCACCGCACGCCTGGTCCCCGGGCGCGGGGCCAGCCAGGATCACGCCGTCGTCTCGAAGCTGCGCGACGTTCCGTTGCGTGGCCCCGTTGTCCCACATCTGGCGGTTCATCGCGGGCGCGATCATCAGCGCGCAATCGCGCGCCAGGCAAAGTGTGGTGAGCAGGTCGTCGGCCTGGCCGTGCACGACCTTCGCCATGAAATTCGCCGAGGCAGGCGCGACGACGATGAGATCCCGATCGCGCGACAGTTCGATGTGACCCATGTTGTCGGGGATGCGGGCGTCCCACAGGTCGGTCCAGGTCGTCTGTCCGGACAGGGCCTGCATGGTCACCGGCGTGATGAAGCGGCACGCGCTCATCGTCATCACCACGCGCACGTCGTAGCCGGACTTCACGAGCATGCGCACGAGACTGGCCGTCTTGTACGCGGCGATGCCGCCGGTCAGCCCGAGGAGGATGCGCCTGCCTTTGGCCGGGGTGTTCGCAGTCGTTGTTGCGGTCGCTGTCATCCTTCCTTCGCCGCGCGCGTTTACACGGGACGGGCATTCTACGGGAAAGCATTCGGCATGGCGATTTCACACTGGCCGGCGGCCGAGAGGCCGCGCGAACGCCTCATCACCCTTGGCGCGAAAGTGCTTTCCGACGCCGAGCTCATTGCGCTGATGCTCGGCACCGGCATCAAGGGCAAGAGCGCGGTCGAGCTCGCGAGGGACCTGCTCGCCGGGTTTGGGGGCCTTGCCGGGTTGCTGTCGGCCGACCACGCCGCCCTGCGAAAATTCAAGGGGCTCGGCAATGCCAAGCTCGCTCAGCTTGCGGCCGTGCTGGAATTGTCGAGAAGGTCATTGAGCGAGGAATTGCGCACCCGCAGCGCGCTGACCTCGCCCCAGTCGGTCCGCGACTATCTTCGCCTCGCCCTGGGCGGCCGCGAGCACGAGGTCTTCATGGCGCTTTTTCTCGACGCGCAGCACCGCGTGCTCTCGAGCGAGGAGCTGTTTCGAGGCACGCTTACGCAGACCAGCGTCTACCCGCGTGAGATCGTCAAGGCGGCGCTCAAAGCCAACGCCGCGGCGGTCATCTTCGCCCACAACCATCCTTCAGGTGTAGCCGAGCCCAGCCAGGCGGACGAGCTTCTCACGCGCCAGCTCAAGGAAGCGCTGTCGATGGTGGACGTCAAGGTACTCGACCATTTCATCGTCGCGGGACGCGCAACGCTGTCATTCGCGGAAAGGGGCCTGCTCTAAGGCCTCGGTCTGACCCGCAAAGGCTCGGCGAAGACGTTCGTATCCAGTACAACCTATTGATGGCGTCCGACTTCCTCGCCGCCAGGCTCCACTGACAGCCGCATCCCCACAGAATTGAGTACCGCGAGAAGGGTCTTCAAGGTCGGATTGCCCTTGGCGGAAAGCGCGCGGTACAGGGACTCGCGGCTGATCCCGGCTTGTGCCGCAACCGCGCCAAGACCACCGTAGGCATCGGCTACGGAACGCAATGCCAGCAGGCCCGCCGAGCGGTCTTCCGGATCGTCGAGCGAGGCCATCGCAAGCTTGAGATACTCGACCGCCAGATCACGGTCCGCGCGCAGCTCGGCGACTTCGCGCTCGTGATGGGAGATTGCTCCCGAGATTTTCTTGCTCATGGTTGCCTCTTTTTCCAATCCGCCCAGTAGTCCCTCGCGGCCTTGATATCCGACGATCGAGTTTTTGCCGCCCGACTCCCGACCTGCCAATCTGAGGTGGCCGGATCGGGACTCTAATACTGCCAAATCTATGCCAGACACCGCGCCTGTATTGGAGAACGGAGGGAAATGCTGCCATTGGACCTTTTACACCATGGAGGAGAAACCGCGAGGTTCGGGCGAACCGCAGCTCCGCTATGTCCTAGAACCGTTCCTTCGGCTGCAGATCGATGTCGATCGTGCCGTAGTTGCTTGTGCCGGTTCCCGGCGCGGAAACCGGCACGGCCCTGGCCAGCACGGCCGCGATGTCGGGCCGGCTGCGCTCGATCGCGATCTCCTCGGCGCTCAGTCCCTGACGATTCCTCGCTTTGGGGTCGGTGCTCCTCGCGAGGATGAGTCTTACCATCTCCATGTTTCCAGAATCGGCTGCGGCATGCAGCGCGCGATTGCCCTTGAGGTCGGCGAGGTTCGGGTCCGCGCCTTTGTCCAGCAACAGCTTGCCAACCTGCGGATTCCCTGAGAGCGCAGCCCAGTGCAGCACCGTCTCTCCTTCGTCATTGCGGGCTCTTGCATCGGCGCCTGCGCCAAGCAGCATCGCAGTCAGCGCCGGGTCGGAATGCAGCGCCGCGAGGTGCAGCACGGTTTCGCCGTTGATCGAACGCGCTCGCAGGTTTGCGCCTGCAGCAACGAGCGCGCGCGCGAGTTCCTTCATTCCCTTTTCGACTGCCCGGTGCAGCGCCGTTTCCCCATTGGCGTTGCGCGCATCGAGGTTGAGCTTGCCGTTGCGCATGACCCCTTCGGCCACCAGTTCCTTGCCGTCGTCGATCGCGTCGAACAATCGCTGCTCGGACCCGGCCGCGGGCGCCTGCGCCCACGCTGCGGTCAGGACCAGCATGCATACGGTGAAGAGCAGGAAGCGCAAGGCCGGCTCAGCGCGTTTTGAGCGCGGCCGCAAGGACTTCGGCCAGGTGCAGCGTCTTGCGTCCGGACAACTGCTCGATCTGCTCGCGGCAGGAGAACCCGTTTGCCACGATCGTGGTCTCGCTCGAAGCAGCCCGCACCGCCGGCATCAGCACGTTCTCGCCGACCTTGATCGAAGCCTCGTAGTGCTCCGGCTTGAAGCCGAAAGAGCCGGCCATGCCGCAACATCCCGAGTCCGGCGCGTCGACTTCGTATCCCGCCGCAGCCAGGAGCCGCAGCTCGGACTGCATGCCGATCACGGCCTTCTGGTGGCAGTGCCCGTGCACGAGAACGCGTGACCCCATTGCTCCTGGCGAGACGGGCGGCCGCCACTCGATGCGCTCGAGGTACTCGGCCAGCGTGAAAGTCTGCCTGGCCAGCCGCTGCGCGCGCTCGTCGTCCGGGAAAAGATTTACCAGCTCGTCGCGGAAGACCGCGACGCAACTGGGCTCGAGCCCGATCACGGGCGTGCCGCTGTAGATCGAGGCGCCAAGCGATTGCAGGATCGAATCCAGCGAAGCCTTCGCCGCATCCAGCATGCCGAAATCGTAGTAAGGACGGCCGCAGCACAGGCGCTCAGGCGGCAAGCTCACCCGGCAACCCGCGGCCTCCAGCACTTCCACCGCGGCCAGGGCGGTCTCGGGCCGGAAATGATTGCTGAAGGTATCGGTCCACAAAATGACCGGTTCGCCGCGCCGGACCGAACGCGCCTGCGAGGCGATTCTTCGGCGCAGGTGCATGTCGTTGAACTGCTCGCGAAAGGTTTTCCCGGCAAAGGCCGGCAGGCTGCGCTGCTGCGCGATGCCGCAGATGCTCTTTGCCACCCTGGAGAAGATCGGCGACTGCGTGAAGTAGTTCGCCACTCTCGCAAACCGGGCTGCGAACGGGGCCCACTCGCCGATGCGACCCATGGACCACGCCTGCCTCGGCCGCGAGTGCTGCTCGTAGTAGTGCGACAGGAATTCGGCCTTGTAGGTGGCCATGTCGGTATGGGTTGGGCAATCGCTCTTGCAGCCCTTGCAGGCGAGGCACCAGTCGAGCGCCTCCTTCACTTCGTCGCTTTGCCAGCCGTCCTTGATTACTTCGCCCTGAAGCATCTCGAACAGCAGCCGCGAGCGCCCTCGCGTCGAATAGCGCTCCTCCCCGGTCGCGCGGTAGCTGGGGCACATCGTGCCGCCCGAGGCCGCGCGGCATTTGCCCATGCCCACGCAACGCTCGGTCGCGCGCGTGAATCCGTCGCCGGCCTCGCTCCTGAAAGCAAACCGCGTCATGAACGTCACCGGCTTGTACGTGGGGCCCTGGCGAAGGTTGGCGTCCGCGGCGTTGACCGGCCCCGTGGCGTTGACGAGCTTTCCGGGGTTCATGCGGTTTTCCGGATCCCAGATCGCCTTGAACTCGCGAAACACCGCCATCAGCTCTTCGCCGTACATCGCCGGGAGGAACTCGGCCTTGGCCTGCCCATCGCCGTGCTCGCCGGAAAGCGAACCGCCGTACTTCACGACCAGCGCGGCCGCGCTCGTGAGGAACTGGCGCCACTGCGCCAGGCCTTGGATGGTGCGCAGGTCGAACGTAATTCGCGCATGGATGCAGCCGTCGCCGAAATGCCCGTAAAGCGAAGTCTTGTAACCGCAGGCATCGACAAGCGCCTGGAACTCGCGCAGGTAGTCACCCAGCCGGAGCGGGTCGACCGCGGCGTCCTCCCACCCGACCACGGGATCGGGGCCACGCTCGGCTTCGGTCGCGCCAAGAGCAAGCGCTGTGGCCGATGCACCGGTTTCGCGGATCGTCCACATGCGCTGGATCGTCGGCTTGTCTTCGATCAGCCAGGCGCTCGGCTTCGGATTGCGGCCTGCGACAGCCTCCATGAGCGCGCGAGCCAGTGCGACGGCCGCCGCCGCGCTTTGCGCACCGAACTCGATCATCAGCCACGCCGTGCCCTCCGGCAGCAGGCCGATGTCGCCGAGCTTGAGCTGCCGCTCGCGCAGTCCACCGATGATCTTGTAGTCGAGGCCCTCGCATGCGATCGGACCGGCCTCGAGCACGACCGGCACGATGTCGCCCGCGGCGTAGATGTCGGGAAAGCCCAGGATCAGCAGCACCCGCGCAGGCGGGTTGGTCACCAGCTTCGTGACCGCCTGCAGCGTCACTGCACAGGTGCCCTCGCTCCCAACGAGCGCGCGAGCCACATTGAAACCGTTCTCCGGCAGAAGCTGGTCGAGGTTGTAGCCGGAGACCCGGCGCTTGATCTTCGGGAATCTCGCGCGAATGAGGTCCGCGTGCTTGTCGCGCAAGGCCTTGAGCCTTGCGTAAATGTCGCCCTGCCGCCCGCCGCGCGCGATGATCGACTCGAGTTCCGGCTCCGAGGTCGGCCCGACCCAGAATCTCGCACCGTCGTAGGTGAGGACTTCGAGCGCCTCGATGTTCTCGACCGTCTTGCCGGCCATCACCGAATGCGCGCCGCACGAGTTGTTGCCGATCATGCCGCCGAGCGTGCAGCGGCTGTGCGTTGCGGGATCCGGGCCGAAGGTCAGGCCATGCGCTTCGGCTGCGGAATTGAGTGCATCGCAGACGGCGCCAGGCTGCACCAGGGCAGTCCGCGCGTTTGCATCGATCGAGACCACGCTGCCCATGTACTTCGAGAAATCCAGCACCACGGCGACGTTCACGCACTGGCCGCATTGCGAGGTCCCGCCGCCGCGGGGAAGGAGCGGCGCGCCGTATTCGCGGCAGATGCGGACCGCGGCCTCCACGTCCTCCGCGGTCCTCGGGAGCACTACCCCGATCGGAATCTGGCGATAGTTGGAGGCGTCGGCGCTGTAGAGCGCGCGGCTGCCGGCATCGAAGCGCACTTCGCCCGAAATGGCGGTGGCGAGCGCAGCGGCGAGCGCCGCCGCCTGCACTTCTGCCTTGTCGTTTTTCGGACTGATCTGCAGTGCGGCGCTCATCGAGGTGCGCATTCTAGCCGAAGGTCCCGGCACTTCTTTGCGCTGCTTTTCAGGCGGCAAGCGTGGCCGGATCGACCTCCTCGATGAGCGGAGGCAACGGGCATTCGAGCACCGCACCGATCAGGCGCATGAGCTCCGCCTCCATGAGACGGATGGTCCCGTCCGCGGTCACCGTCGCGAACAGGGCTTTGACGAGGATCGCTTTCGCGAGCGGTGCAACGCTCATCAGAGCGTTCAGCGCGCGCCCCGCCGCGTCCATCGAAACCTTTTCTTTGGGCAGCAAATGCGCATCCGGAAGACCCGCGGCTTTCGCACCCGCCGCAAAGGCTTGCGCCACTTCGAGATCGAGCGCCGGATCCCGGCCGGGCTTGCGGCCAGCAAGCGCCACGAGCGAGAGCGCCAGAACCACTTCCGGTGAAAGCGCATTGAGGGGCTTGCCTTTCACCGATCCTGGCTTGGGCCGTGGCGCGAGCTGCGTCTTCACGAGCGTCAGGACTACGAACTCGTGCAGGGATACCCGCCGGTCGGCATGAATGACGGTTTCGAGCGCCATGATGAGCCGGCGTTTTTCTTCTTCCGCAGAGGCTTTGATGGCGGGCAGACAAAGGTCGATCACCATAAGGTCGAACCCGCGGCCGAGCTTTTCGACATGCGGCATCACCACAAGCGCGCGCTCTCCCAAAGCGCCGAGTTGCGCCGCCGCCAGCGCCGCGATCTGCTCGGCCATGACCTCCTTCTTCGGCGCGAGCAGGGTTGCGACGAGAACTGCGCTTGCGCCCTGGGTTTCCTTCATGGCGGCGCGCAATTCGGGCGACAGCCTCGCCAGCAGGCGCGCGGCATAGTCCACCTTGCCGGCATCGAGCGTGCCGACCAGCCGCGCGCTTTCGCCGGCCGAGCGGCCCCAGGCCTTGCCGATGTCGCTTGCGCGTTTTCCCGCCGCGCGCGCGGGCACGCCTGCGGCCGCCGCGCCGCCGCCCGCAAAACCGGCAACCGCGCCGAAGCCGGTTCCGATCGAACCCGCCTCTGCCGGCACACCTGGAGATCTCCCCTGGCGGTAGCGCGTTGCATGGAATCCCGGCCGCACTCTTGCAATCCGCTCCTCCAGCGGCGGGTGCGTATCGAAGAGCCCCGACATCCAGACCGAAATACCCTGGCCGAAATACATGTGGCTCATGTCTTCGGCGTAGCGATTGTCGATCAGTGCGCCGCGGCTCGAGGCCTGGATCTGGTCGAGCGCGCCGGCGATGCCATCCGGGTTGCGGGTGAACTGGACGGCCGAAGCATCCGCCAGGAACTCGCGCTGTCGCGAGACCGCCGCCTTTATGAGCCGTGCGAAGAACATCCCGATATAGCCGATCACGAAGAGGAGCAACCCGATCGCGAACATTCCCGCGGTCGCCCTGCTGTCTTCGCTCCTTGGCGCGTTGCGCATCAGGAAGCTGCCGATGCCACCGATGAAGACGATGCCCGAGAGCACGCCGATCATCTTGATATTGAGCCACATGTCGCCGTTGAGGATATGGCTGAACTCATGGCCGACAACCCCCTGCAGCTCGTCGCGGCTCAGGGTTTCGAGGGTGCCCCGCGTAACTGCGACCACGGCATTGCTCACGTCGTATCCGGCGGCGAACGCATTGATGCCGCGCTCGTCGTCCATGATGTACACCGTAGGCATGCGCACGCCCGAGGCGATCGCCATCTCTTCGACGATATTGAGGAGGCGCTTCTCGAGCGGATCGCGCGTGTCCTGGTCGACCGCTCTCGCGCCGACCATCTCCGCCACGGCGCTCCCGCCGTCGCTCAACTGGTAGATCTGGTAAAGGCTCGCCGACAGGATGACCGCGAGCGTACCGACGGCGCCCGCGATATACACCCCCTTCGGGACCGCGTAGAACAACGCCATTTGGCTCACGCCGGGACGCACACTCAGGTCCGCCACGCTGATGAACGTGATTGCGATAACCAAGTCCACGGCAATCACCACGCCGACCACAGCGAGCAGGTAGAGCGCCACCATCACACGCGTATTCTTGCGCGCCGCGTCCTGGTGCTGGAAGAAGTCCATCGAGACCGTGCGCCGTGGACCGGGACGCGGCCGGACCGTCGGCTAGAACTTGACCTTGACGACCTGCCGTTCTTCGGCGCTCTCGGTGGCCTGCAGCAGCTCGGCCGCCTGGAAGCCGAACATCCCGGCGAAGATGGTGTCGGGAAAGCTCTCGCGCCTGGTGTTGTAGCCCATCACGGAATCGTTATAGGCCTGGCGCGCGAACGCGATCTTGTTTTCGGTGCTGGTCAGTTCCTCCTGCACGGCCATCATGTTTTCGTTGGCCTTGAGGTCGGGATACGCCTCCGCAAGCGCAAACAGCTTGCCGAGCGCGCCGGAGAGGCCGGCTTCCGCGGCCGCGAGGCCCTGGATCGCCTGGCCGTCGGCCGGGTTGGCGGCGGCCCTCTGCGCCGCGGTGGCCGCGCCGTTGCGCGCTGCGATCACGGCCTCGAGCGTGCCGCGCTCGTGCGCCATGTACCCCTTTGCGACCTCGACGAGGTTGGGAATCAGGTCGTAGCGGCGCTTGAGCTGGACATCGATCTGCGCGAAGGCGTTCTTGAACCGGTTCCGCAGCGCCACCAGGCCGTTGTAGATCGAGATCGCCCAGACGATGGCGGCGATGACGATCCCAAGAAAAATCCACCCTCCCATATCCATGGTTTTCTCCCTGTGGTTTTTGGTCGCTTCAGTGAAGTCGCGGCGGGGCTGCGCACCTAATATACCATCGCGGTTTCGGCGGACTGCGCGGCCGCGCAGTCTAGAATGCGTACATGGATTCGTCCCGCCGCAAGGCGCTCATCTCAGCGGCCGGACTGGCCGCGCTCGCGGCCATGAAGCCTTCTGCCGCAGCCGCCCCAAGCGCACTCAGTGCACTCAGCGAACGCACCATTCCCGCAACCGGCGAGCGCCTGCCCGTCATCGGCGTGGGAACCTGGCAGACCTTCGACGCAGGCGGGGACAAGGTCGCGCGCGGCGCGCTCAAGGAAGTCCTCACGGCCTTTGCGAAGGGCGGGGGCCGCGTCATCGACAGCTCGCCGATGTACGGCACCAGCGAAACGGTGACCGGCGACCTGGTCGCCGAAACCGGTCTCGCGGGAAAGCTCTTCATTGCGACCAAGGTGTGGACCGAGGGCAAAAACGAAGGCGTCCGCCAGATGGACACTTCGTTCAAGCGGCTGCGCGTGTCGCGCATGGACCTCATGCAGATCCACAACCTCGTGGACGCGGACACGCACACGCGCACGCTGGAGGAGTGGAAAGCGAAGCAGCGCGTGCGCTACATCGGCATCACGCACTACACGCGCTCGGCCTACGGCGAGCTCGAGCGGTACCTTCGCATGGGAAAGTACGACTTCCTGCAGATCAACTATTCGCTCGCCGAGCGCGATTCCGAAGACCGGCTGCTGCCGCTGGCCGCGGAGAAGAAAGCCGCCGTGATCATCAACCGGCCGTTCGCCGAGGGCGCCATGTTCCGCAAGGTGCGCGGCAAGCCGGTCCCCGACTGGGCCGCCGAGTTCGGCGCGAAGACCTGGGCGCAGTTCTTCCTCAAGTGGATCGTCTCGCACCCGGCCGTGACCTGCGTGATCCCGGGCACCGGGAAGCCCGAGCACATGCTGGATAACCTTGCCGCCGGCACCGGGGCGCTTCCGGATGCCGCGATGCGCAAGCGCATGGCGCAGCACTTCGACACGTTATGAAATCCCTGCTCGTCGCAGCGGCGCTGGCGCTCGCAGTCGCCGCGCCCGCCTATCCGGCCGAACCGGCGCCCAACGAAGGCGTGGACGTCAAGCGCAGCCGCCTCCTGCTGCTGCCCAAGTCCACCGTTGAGAACTCCTCCGCGCAGCAGTACGCGCAAATGATGCGCGCCGCCGCGCAGAAGAACGCGCTGAACACCGATGCCAGCCAGCTCGAAAGGCTGCGCCGCATCGCCCGGACGCTGATTCCGCCGGCCGCACGCTTCAACGAGGATTCCAAGCGCTGGCGCTGGGAGGTCAACCTCATCAGCTCCAGGGAGGTCAACGCTTTCTGCATGCCCGGCGGCAAGATCGCCTTCTTCACCGGCATCATCGACGCGCTGCAGGCTACGGATGACGAAGTCGCGGTGATCATGGGTCACGAGGTCGCGCACGCGCTGCTCGAGCACGGCCGCGCGCGCATGTCGAAACAGGTCCTCAAGAACGTGGGCATCAGCGTGGCCGCTGCGGTGCTGAACCTCGGCCAGATCTCGACCACGGTGCTCGCCCAGGCGGCGGACCTTGCGGTCACCCTGCCTTTTTCGCGCCAGCACGAGACCGACGCGGATCTCGTCGGCATGGAGCTGGCCGCGCGCGCCGGTTTCGACCCGGGCGCCGCGGCGAGCGTCTGGCGCAAGATGGCCAAACTCGGCGGCCAGTCCGGCAAGGGGCAGCCGCCCCAGTTCCTCTCGACCCATCCGGCGCATGCCAGCCGCATCCGGGACATCGAGGCGAACCTGCCGCGCGTGATGCCGCTTTACGAGTCGGCGCGCAAAGCCAAGGCCATGGCGCCGCGCTGATTCCGGCCGGGCGCCCTACTGGCGGGAATCGGTAAAACGCGGCGCCTTGACGCTGGACTCGAACTCGCGCGCCAGCGTGCCTGTCTCGAGGACCACCAGTTCCGGAGTCACTTCGAAGGTTTCCTTGACACCCCGCACGAGGTCGCGCGCCACTGCCTCGGCGTTCGCGCCGCGGCGCAATTCGATCGATACGCGCAGCACGTCGTTGTGGTCCGAGGCCACGAGCTCGCACTTGAAATCGTTGACCTCGGCGTTGCGGAACACGAAATCCTCGAACTCGGGGTGGTTTACGTTGACGCCGCGCACCTTGAAAAAGCCGGTCGTGCGATGTGTATGCCGGATCTTGGGGAACACCGAGTAAGGCCCGTTGCCGTCGTCGGCTTCCGAATAGACCACCAGGTCGCCCGAGTTCCAGCGCAGGAAAGGCGTCACGTTGTTGGTCCACAGCGGCGTGGTCACCAATGTGCCCGTCTCGCCATCCTTGACCGGCGCGAATGTCACCGGATCGAGAACCTCGATGTAGTACATGTCGGTCCAGATCCTGAAGCCGCCCGGGCCGCCGTCCTCGCCGCCCATCATGCCCGCCTCGGTCATGCCGAAATTGTCGAACACACGCGCGCCCCAGCTGCGCGAGATCTTGGCGCGCTTGGCTTCCGACAGCGGTTCAGCCGAACAAAGGATCGTCTTCACGCTGCCGGCAGCGAGGTCGATGCCGCGCGCGTCGGCGAGGTTCGCGAGGTGCAGGCCATAGCTCGACATGCCCATCCACACCGTGGGCTGCAGGCTGCGCATGAGCTCGAGCTGGATCGCGGAGGGCGTGCTGTTGCCGGCGCCGGCCCAGTTCACCGCTATCTCCGCGTCGCCCGCGCAACGCGCAAAGATCTGGCCGACCGGGTGGATGCCCAGTGGGAACGACACATGCGCAAAGTCGCCGGGCTTGCACCCGGCAATGTCGAGCGTGCGCCGGAACGACAGCAGCAAATAGCGAATGTCGGTGTGACTGCGCGGATAGAAGAGCGGCTTGCCCGTCGAGCCACCGGAGCGCCAGTACTCGGCGATCCCGTCGTCGGGCTTGACGCAGAACCGGGTGTAGAACTCCGCGTCGCTCAAGGCCCGCAAGCTGTCCTTGTCGAGGATCGGGATCTTGCGCCACTCCTCCGGGTCGTCGAGCCTCGCCGGGTCGATGTTGTCGAGCTTGCCCTCGAAGAACGGCGCGCGTCTGGCCTGCTCGAGTGCGACAACCTTGCGCTTCGACTGGAGGGCGGCGATCTCCTGCCTTGATTTCGGCAGCGGCAGCGGCACGTTCAGGCCTTCTTGTAGAGGTACACGCGTTCGCCGACCCAGCGCCGCGAAGCTTCGTAGGCCTCGGAGGGATTTGCGCTCCGCTCGTCCTGTTGCATGGCCTCGAGCCTCGCCTGCTTCGCCGGCGTCGCCTCCGGGATTGCAGTGAGCGCATCCGCAAGCATCGGCGCAAAGTCCTCTCCCACCGGGCACACGTCGGCGCAGCGCCGGCAACCGGTGATCGCGCCCGAGCCGCGCAGGATGCTCTGCCACAGGTTGAACGAGGTCTCCGAGCGCAGCAGCTCGCCTTTTTCCTTGGCGGTGCCGGCCTGCATGATCGCCTCGATCTGGCCGGTGAGCTTCTTGAAGCCATAGGGCGAGCGGTACGTGTCGCATTCGACCCAGTCGCGATCCCAGTGACGCACCGTGTCACCCGGGCAGGCCTGCAGGCAGCGGCCGCACTCGGGACCGAGGCACAGCGCCTTATCCATGCGCCGGTCGCACTCCACGTCGACCGAGACCAGCACCGCGGTAAGGAGAACCCGCGGGCCGAATTCGGGTGTGAGGATCTGCAGATTGAGGCCCAGCGTCCCCAGACCCGCCTCGACCGCGGCGTGCGGAAGCGACAGCAACGTGGTCTGGTGCTCTGCCGGGTCGCCCTCGTAGCGCCACGGGTCCACATGCGTCGGCGGCACGATGATGGCCGGGTAGCCGCAGTCTTCGAGCCACAGCACCAGCTCGAGCGAAGTCTCCTCGAGCATCGTGAGCGTGAGCTCGTCGTTGTAGTACTTGTGCCGGTCGCCCCACGGCAGGATGCGCGTCACCCCGCTGTTCAGGCGCCTGGCCAGGACGATCACGCGGTCCGCATCGAGGTCGGTGATATCGGACGGCCGCTTGGGGTTGGCCGGGTCGGGGGGATGCGCGTTAAGCTCGGCCCCGCTCGCGATGCCGACCAGATCCGCGCCCAGCTCGCGCGCCTTGGCTTTGATGTCGGCCGCGCTGAGCGGCTTTTTGAATAGGGCGGGCATCAGGCTTTCACTTTCGCCTCGGCCGCTTTGGAAGCGGATTCGTCCTGCTCGCGCTGGCGCTGCGCCTGCTCTTGCTTGAACTGCTGCATCTGCTTGGCGACGATACCCTTATAACCTTCCGGACCCACCCAGCGCTCGTTCCATTCGGACAGTCCGGGCAACTGCGCTTCGGGCGCGCCTGTCTCGTGGGCCACGCGTTTGGCCTTGTATTGCTTGGCAAGCGACACCTTCTCGGGCGTCTTTTCGGGAATCACCTTCTGGATGTCCGCCAGGTGCGCGTGATAGTCGTTGCCGACCGGGCAGACCGCGAGGCAGCGCGGGCAGTCGCCGAACGACCCGACCACCCGCAAGAGGCCCTGCCAGAAGCCGAAGAAATCGCGCGAGCGGAAAGTGTCGCGCGCGCTCTCCGGATTCGCGAACAGCCGGTCGAAGATCCCAAGCATCGAGGCAAACCCGAACTCCTGCGCCTCGGTGGCACATTTCCTCTTGTCGATACCCCATTGCAGCACCGCGTCGGCCGGGCACGAGTGAAGGCACCGGCTGCACGATTCGCCGATGCACACCTGCTCGGTGATCGGACTGTCGGCCTCGAGCTCGAGCTCGGTGAGGATGCCGGTCAGGTACACGCGCGGACCGAATTCCGGTGTGAGGATGTTGACTTCCAGCCCCAGCGTGCCAAGTCCCGCCTCCACGCCAAGATGGCGCGTGGAAAGGCGCCCATAGCTCGCGCGCTTGTACGTCCACTCGGTCTCCTGCGCGGCGGTGACGAAGCTCGGATGGCCGCGGCGCTCGAGTTCCTCCGCGAGCCGGAACGCGACCTTGTCCATCTTGCGCAGGATCAGCATGTCGAGGTACTGCACCGGCGTGTTGGTCTTGCAGCGGAACGCGCCCGCCGGAATGCGCTGCACGACGACGATGACGCTCTTGCAGTACGGCGAGATGCGATCGGGCGTCTGTGGCCAGCGCGGATCGGGAGGGAAGGCGTTGAGGATCGCGGCATCGGCGATGCCGACGAGGTCGGCGCCGAGCGCTTTGGCGCGCGCTTTCACCCATGCGGCATCGATGACTTCGCCGCCGTGTTTATCGCGGGAATGCGCCGTAGGGGTGCGCGATGCGCTGGTCTGTTGCATTTGAACGCATTCTATCCTCCCATCGGGCTGAAGTAGAATGAGCTTTTACGAGGGAGAAAACCATGCGCAAGCCACTTGCCGCCACCGTAGCCCGATCGTTCGCCGTCGTTGCCGCCTCGCTGTTCGTTGCAGGCACGGCCTCGGCTGCCGACAAGCTCAAGATAGGGTTCATCACGACGCTCTCCGGGCCAAACGCCGCGATCGGGGTGGACATCCGGGATGCCTTCAACCTTGCCCTAAAGCTCAATGGCGGCAAGCTCGGCGGGCTGCCGGTGCAAATGGAAATCGGCGACGACCAGTTCAAGCCCGAGGTCGGCAAGCAGCTGGCCGAGAAGTACGTTCGCCTGGACAAAGTCGACATCCTCACCGGCATCGTCTTCTCGAACATCCTGCTGGCCTCGGTGCCGGAGGCCTTCAATGCCAGGATTCCTTACGTGAGCCCGAACGCCGCGCCTTCGCCGCTCGCCGGAAAGCAGTGCAACCCATGGTTCTTCGTCACGTCGTGGCCGAACGATGCGTTCCACGAAGCCGCGGGCAAGCACGCCACCGACAAGGGCTACAAGAGCACCTATTTGATCGCGCCGAACTATCAGGCCGGCAAGGATTCGCTCGCCGGGTTCAAGAGGTACTACAAGGGCAAGGTTTCTGAGGAGGTCTACACCAAGCTCGGCCAGCTCGACTACTCCGCCGAGCTCGCGCAGGTGCGCGCGGCCAGGCCCGAAGCGCTCTACATCTTCCTACCGGGCGGCATGGGGGTGAACTTCATCAAGCAGTTCGTCGGCGCCGGCCTGTCCAAGGACATCCAGCTGATCACGCCCGGCTTCGGTTCGGACCAGGACGTCATCCGCGGCGTGGGCGAGCCCATGCTCGGCCTGTTCGACACCTCGCACTGGGCCCTCGACCTCGACAACGCCACCAACCGCAAATTCGTCGCGGAGTTCGAGAAGGAGTACAAGCGCCTGCCCGCAGTTTTCGCTGCGCAGAGCTACGATGCCGCGCTGATGATCGATGCCGCGGTGAAAAGCATCAAGGGCAAGGTCGAAGACAAGGAAGCATTGCGCCGCGCGCTCAAAGGCGCCAAGTTCGAGTCAACGCACGGGCCGTTCAAACTGAACACCAACCAGTACCCGATCCAGAACTATTACCTGCGCGTGGTCGGCAAGGACAGCCAGGGGCGCATCGTGAACAAGACCATCGCCACCGTGTTCAAGGATCATGGCGACGCGTATGCCCACGAATGCGGCATGAAATAGGCGATCGCGCCGAATAAGCTCGGGGTGGGGCGCTTGCCCCGCCCTTTTTTTTGATTCGCCCATGTCCCTCACGCTGATCCTCGAGCAGTCGCTGAACGGCCTGCAGTTCGGCCTGATGCTGTTCCTGCTCGCCGCCGGCCTCACGCTCGTGTTCGGGATCATGGACATGATCAACCTGGCGCACGGGTCGCTCTACATGGTTGGCGCTTTCCTCGCGGCCACGCTCGTGCAGGCCACTGGATCGTTCACCCTCGGCGTGCTGCTCTCGATCCCGGCGACAGCCGTGGTCGGCATGCTGCTCGAAGTCTCGGTGCTGCGAACGCTCTACGCTCGCGACCACCTCTCCCAGGTGCTGGCCACCTTCGCCCTGATCCTGATCATCAACGAAGTGGTGCGAATGATCTGGGGTTCGGACATGCCGCTGTCCGCGCCCGCGGCGCTTTCCGGCCCGGTGCAACTGCTCCCCGGCATGCCTTACTCGGCCTACCGCCTGCTGATCATCGGCGTTGGCCTCGCGGTCGCGGTGCTGCTCTATTTCGTCGTCGCCAAAACGCGCATCGGCATGCTGGTGCGCGCGGGCGCCTCGAACCGCGAAATGGCGCTCGCGATGGGTGTGGACATCAAAAAACTCTTCACGCTCGTATTCGGCTTCGGCGCGGGCCTGTGCGCGATTGCCGGCGCCCTGCTCGCGCCGATCTTCGCGGTGCAGGTCGGCATGGGCGAGAACATCCTGATCCTGGCTTTCGTGGTGATCGTGATCGGCGGCATCGGCTCGATCCGCGGCGCGCTGGTCGGCTCGATCCTCGTCGGCATGGTCGACACGATGGGCCGCGCCTTCATGCCCGCGATCCTGCGCGAAGTACTGACGCCGACTTTTGCCAGCGCGGCCGGCCCGGCGCTGGCCTCGATCCTGATCTACGTGCTCATGGCCGGCGTGTTGTTCTGGCGACCGCAGGGCCTCTTCCCGGCGCGGGGTTGAGGATGCATCGCGCGTTCGCTCTCGTCGCGCTGCTCGCCGCAATCGCTTTCCCGCTGGTAATGCAGGCGCTCGACCAGGTCTACTACGTGACCATGGCCAGCCGCATCCTCATCTATGCGCTGGCGGCGACGAGCCTCAACCTCGTGCTCGGGTACGGCGGCATGATCTCGTTCGGCCATGCGGCCTTCGTGGGCGCGGGCGCCTATACGGCTTCGGTGATGATCGTCGAGGGCCTGCCCAGCGCATGGATCGGCTGGCCGCTCGCGATGGCGGTGTCGGGGTTGCTCGCGCTGGCGATCGGCGCGATTTCGCTCAGGACGCGCGGCGTGTACTTCATCATGATCACGCTCGCCTTTGCCCAGATGATCTATTACCTGACCATCTCGATGAAAGCCTACGGCGGCGACGAAGGCCTCACGCTGACGCAGCGCTCGACTCTCGGGTTTGGGCTCGACCTCAAGGACGACCTCACCTTCTACTACATCGTGCTCGCGATACTTGTGAGCGCGGTGTACCTGATTTCACGGCTGGTGAACGCCCGGTTCGGACGCGCGATCCAGGCGATCCGAGAAAATGAAACACGCATGGAAGCGATCGGCTATCCCACTTTCCGATTCAAGCTCACGACCTTCGCAATCGCGGGCGCGCTTGGCGGCCTCGCAGGCGCACTGCTCGCCAACCAGAACAACTACGTGAGCCCAGGCATCCTGCACTGGCCCGAGTCAGGATGGCTCATGATCATGGTGATCCTCGGCGGTGTCGGCCACCTCTACGGCGGAATCGTCGGCGCGGTCGGCCTCCTGGGGCTGAAGCAACTGCTCGAAAACTACAAGATCGGCTGGCTGGCCGCGATGTACCCGAATTATCAGCAGCACTCGGAGCTTGCGGTCGGCGTGTTCCTGCTCGCGGTTGTGCTCTACGCGCCGCAGGGCATCGCCGGTCTGTTCGCACGCCGGTCGAAGAAGCATGGCTGAGAACCTCCTGCGCATCGAGTCGCTGCACAAGCGCTTCGGCGGCATCGTGGCCACCGACGGCGTGACGCTCGAGGTTGAGCGCGGCGAAGTCCACGCGCTGATCGGCCCGAACGGCGCGGGCAAAACCACGCTGATCGCGCAGATCTCCGGCAGCCTCGCGCCGGACGCTGGACGCATCGTCTTCAACGGCGCGGACATCACTTCGCTTCCCCAGCACGCGCGGGTCACGGCCGGCCTTGCGCGCAGCTACCAGATCACCAGCATCTTCAAGCGCTTCAGCGTCGCGCAGAACCTCGCGCTCGCGGTGCAGGCGAGAAGCGGGTCGAGCTTCGGTTTCTGGCGGCCGGTGGCAAGCGAAACCGCCCTTGAGGACGAAGCACGTGCAATTGCGTCCCAGGTCGGCCTCGCGGAGCGCGTCAACGCCATCGCCGGGAGCCTCGCGCACGCAGAGCAGCGCAGCCTCGAAGTCGGCCTGGCGCTTGCGACCAACCCGAAACTGCTCCTGCTCGACGAACCCATGGCGGGCATGGGACCCGACGAGTCCCAACGCATGATCGCCCTCATTCACCGCCTGCGCGAATCGGTCTCGGTGCTGCTGGTCGAGCACGACATGGACGCGGTCTTCCAGCTTGCGGACCGCATCTCGGTGCTCGTCAGCGGGGCGATCATCGCCACCGGCACGCCCGGTGAAATCCGTGCGAACGAGGAAGTTCGCCGCGCCTACCTGGGTGACGAGGTGGCCTCTTGAGCGAAGCGCTCCTCAGGATCGACAATCTCACGACCGCCTATGGCCAGAGCCAGGTGCTGTTCGGCATCGACATGGAAATCCGCGCGGGCGAAGTCGTTGCGCTCCTCGGACGCAACGGCATGGGCAAGACCACCACGGTGCGCTCGATCATGGGGCTCACGCGCGCGAGCGGCGGCGCCATCGAGCTGCGCGGCAAGCGCATCGAGCGCGCCTCGCCGGATGCGATCGCGCGCTCGGGCGTGGCGCTCGTGCCCGAGGGGCGGCAGATCTTCCCCAATCTGACGGTGCGGGAGAACCTCGAGGCCTTTGCCGGCAACCGCAACGGCAGCGCGAGCCCATGGACCGTCGAGAAGGTCTTCCGCCTCTTTCCGCGCCTCGAGGAACGCGAAGGCAACATGGGCAACCAGCTCTCGGGCGGCGAGCAGCAGATGCTCGCCATCGGGCGCGCGCTGGTCACCAACCCGCACCTCATGATCCTCGACGAGGCGACCGAAGGCCTTGCGCCGCTGATCCGCGAGGAGATCTGGGCGTGC
>CAZZDV010000009.1:42590-43224 GCA_964652785.1 uncultured Bordetella sp. | reverse complement strand
GCCCGGGCTCATGCGAAGCTCACCAGCTCGCTGAAGAGCGCGCGCAGCTCGTTGCAACGTTCGGAGAAGCGCTTCTCGGCCATCGTGGCGAGCGTACGCGGGCGCGGCAGGTCGATTTCGACCTCGCGGATCGTGCGGCCGGGGCGCTCCGAGAGCACCACGATGCGGTCCGAGAGGAAGACCGCCTCGGGAATCGAGTGCGTGATGAAGAGGATGGACTTGCCGGCCGCCATCCAGATGCGCTGCAGCTCCATCATCATGTGCTCGCGCGTCATCGCGTCCAGCGCGGCGAAAGGCTCGTCCATGAGGAGCAGCGCCGGGTCGTGCACGAGGCCGCGCGCGATGCCGACGCGCTGCTGCATGCCGCCGGAAAGCTCGCTGGGATAGTGCGAAGCGAATTTTTCGAGCCCGACGAGCTTGAGCAACGCGATGGCCTTCTCGCGGCCCGCGGCGAGGTCGTGGCCGAGGGTGCGCACCGGAAGCAGTACGTTGTCCAGCGCCGATTGCCACGGCAGCAGCGTGGGCTGCTGGAAGACGATGCCCACGTCCGGGCGCGGCCCGGTGATCGGCGCGCCGCCGAGCATGACGCTGCCGGAAGACGGCTTGAGCAACCCGGCCACCACCTTGAGCAGCG
>CAZZDV010000009.1:35599-42580 GCA_964652785.1 uncultured Bordetella sp. | reverse complement strand
GCGTGGACTTGCCGCAGCCCGAGGGGCCGAGCACCGACAGGAACTCGCCCTGCCCGAGCGTGGCGCTGAGGTTCTCGAGCGCCTTGACCGGCCCGCGCGAGGACGAGTAGGTGACCGCGAGATTTTCTGCGCGTAGAAGCGCCATTACTGCGGCTGGATGCCCAGCTGCCTGGCGAGCGCGCCGTAGCGCTCGATGTCCTTCTGGATCGCGGCGGCGAACTGCTCGGGCGTGCTGCCAACCGGCTCGAGGCTGCGCGCGGCGAATTCCCTGCGCCCCTCGGGACTCTGGACGAACCTGGCGGTTTCAACCTGGATGCGCTCCACCACCGCGCGCGGCGTGCCCGCGGGCGCGACCAGGCCATACCAGAAAGAGGGATCGAAGTTGCCCAGCCCCACGCTGGCACCGGCATTGGTGAAGAGCGGGACGGTAGGCAGCGACGGCGTCGGCGTGGTCACCGCATAGGCCTTGAGCTTGCCCGAGGTCACCAGCGGCGTGGACGCGCCGGGGTTGTCGAGGAAGAGCGAGACCTGGTTGCCCATGAGATCGGGGTAGGCCTGCGAAGCGCCCTTGTAGCCGATGTCGACCATGTTGGTCCCGGTCAGCGCCTTCAACTGCAGCGTGATCAGGTATCCGATGGTGGAGGTGCCGACGTTGGCGACGTTGAGTTTTCCCGGGTTGGCCCTTGCGTAGGCGATCAGCTCGGCCACCGAGTTCGCGGGCACCGTGGGGTTGGCGAGCAGCACGTACGAGGTGCTGCCGATCATCGTGATCGGCGCGAAGCTCTTGAGCGGGTCGTAGGGCACGTTCTTCTGCAGCACCAGCGCGCCGGGATGCGTGCTCGAGGTCGCGATGCCGATCGTGTAGCCGTCGGGCGCGCTCTTGGCGACCGCATCGGCGCCGATGGTGCCGCCCGCGCCGCCGCGGTTCTCGACCACGACCGGCTGGCCGATCGCGTCCGCGAGCCGCGCGGCGACCGAGCGCGCCGTCAGGTCCGTGCCGCCGCCGGGCGGGAAAGGCACGATCAGCTTGACCGGGTGGCTCGGCCACGCCTGCGCATGCAAGGCGCCTGCGAATGCCGCCAGGGAGAGTGCCAATGCGCCGAGCGAAAACATTTTCATGCCGCGCCTCATTTCCTGGCCTCCGGGTACATCACCGCGTCGCCGTGGCGGTACATTTCTTCCATTTCTTCTTTCGAAATGCGGTCCACCGTGCTGCCGCGGATCGCGGCGAGCTGCTCGGCGATGATGTTGCGCTTGATCTCGGCGGCGAGGATGTTGACCCGCCCATAGCACTCGGACACGTTGCGGCCGAGCACCGTGATGCCGTGGCGCTTCATGAGCACGCAGTTGGTGCCGGCGATGAACGTCTTGATCGGCTCGACATCGTCTTCCACGTTGATGTGCGCCGGCAGGAAATGCACCGGCTTCTGCATGAGGTAGGAGAACGTCAGGCCGACCGGGCGGATTTCCTCGTGGCCGGCGGCAAGATAGGCGATCGTCTCGTCGTGATGCAGGTGGATCACGCAATGGATGTCCGGGCGCAGGCGCAGCATCTCGCGGTTCATCTGGTGGCCCACCGTGGTGGCGCGTTCGCCGTACAGGATCCGCCCGAACGGCACGTCGGTGATGACGATGTCGTCGATGCCCATTTCCTCGAGCGAGACGCCCTGGCATTTCACATAGCAGACGCCTTCCGGGTAGTCCGGGTGCGGCGCGCGCATCACCATGTTGCCCACGGCCGCCTGCACGTAGCCGCGCTCGGCGAGCCGGTGCGCATAGAGGACGTACTTCGCCGCGCACTCGCGGTCGAACTTCACCCTCGGGTCGGGGGTGAGTTGGTTGACCTGGTAGCGGTGCTCGGGTGCGTTCATTCGGTTTCCTCGGGGAGGGGACTGGCTAAGGCAGCTTGCGCGCGTCGGCCAGCACGGCCGCGGGATCGAAGTTGTTGATCGCCGGGACGAGCGCATTCGTATACAGGGTGTTCAGGTCGAAGTTCGCGGTCTGGATCTGGCCGCCGTCGACCATGACTTGCACCATGTTTTTCCACGCGCCGGCCGGGTACTCGCCCCAGCGCGGCAGGTCGGCCTTGGGGAAGGCGAGGTACTTGTCGTAGCGCGCGTTCAGCAACGCCACCGCGTCGGCGAGCAGCTTGGCCTCGTTGCCGCCCGCGGGCTTGAGCGAGGGCTCTTCCTTCCATGCGGCGCGCACGCAGCCGGGGCGGTTCACGTTGCAGGCAAGCGTGGCTTTCGCAAAGGCCCGGCCGAACGCCGCCAGCAGCTTGGGGTTGGTGCGGATCGTGTCCTCGTGCGCGATGAAGCCGTTCGAGAACAGGTCGAGGTACTTCTGCGGCATCTTGAGCCGGCGCAGCGGCGTGCCCTGGGTTTCGAGCTGCGTGTGCAGGGTCTCGAACAGGTTGAGCGCATCGACGCGTCCGTCCTTGAGCGCAAGGAAAGCCGGCGCGCCCAGGCCCGTTGGCACGAGTTCGAGGTCGCGGCCCACTTCCATGCCCAGCTCCTTGAACATGGCGCGCGTGAGCGGGATGTTGCCGAAGGTCAGCGCCCCGACGGCGATCTTGCGGCCCTTGAGGTCCGTGAGCGTCTTCACCGGCGAACCGGCGAGCACCGCGAATTCCCAGACATTCTCGCGGATCACGTTGTAGAAGAACTTGAGGGGCAGGGGATCCTTGCCGGGCTGGCGCGAAATCACGAGCGGGTCCGGATTCGGGAAACCGACCGTGACGCGTTTGGCTACGATCTGCGGGAGCAGCACCGCGCTGCCGTTGAAGGCGATGGTTTCGACCTCGATGCCTTCTTCCGCGAGGTAGCCCAGGTGCCTGGCCACCAGCATCTGGCCGTTGACCACCGTGAGCGGGCTCACGAGACCGAGGACCACCTTCTGCTGCGCGGCCGCAGGCGCGCACCACAGCATAAGCGCTGCGAGGGCGACTGGAAGGGCCGCGCGCATCCTCATTGCGCCGCTTTGGCGCGCGCGACGATGGCCGCGGTGTCGAACCGGTTGATCTCGGGCACCAGCGCGTTGGTGTAGCAGGATTCGACTGCGATGTCCTTGGTGGAGAGCTGCCCGCCTTCGTAGAGCGTGACGGCGAAGTCTTTCCAGGCCTGCGCGGGGAACTCGCCCCAGCGGCGGGTCTTCTGGTCGTCGAAGTCGAGATACTTGTTGAAGCGCGCGTCCATGATCTTGATGGCGTTGCGCATGTTGGTCGCCTCGTCGCCGCTCGTGGGCTTTTGCGCCGGGTACAGCGTCCAGAAGGCCCTGACGCACGCGGCGCGGTTGGCCTCGCAGAACACGGAGGTCTTGGCGATCGCGCGGCCGAAAGCGATGAGCGTTTTGGGATCGTCGCGAATCGTGTCTTCGTGCGCCACGAACCCGTTCGAGAACAGGTCCTTGTACTTCTTCGGCATGGCGAGGCGCCGAAAAGGCGTGCCCTGCACTTCGAGCGTCGCATGCTGGGTGTCGAAAAGGTTGAGCGCGTCCACCTTCTTCTCGCGGAAGGCGAGGAACGCAGGCGCGCCGACGCCGACCGGAACGAGCTCCGCCTCGAAGCCGAGCTCCTTGAACATGGCCTTGGTGATCGGCACGTTGCCGAACGTGAGCGCGCCGATGCCAACCTTTTTGCCTTTGAGGTCCTTGAGCTCGCGGATCGCCGAATCGCTCGGGACGATGAACTCCCAGGCCGATTCGCGCGTGGCGTTGTAGAAATACTTGATCGGCAGCGGATCCTTGCCCGGCTGGCGAGAGATCAGCAGCACATCCGGGTTGGGGTAGCCCACGGTGACGCGCTTGGCCGTCATCTGCGGCAGCAGGGTGCCGGTGCCGTTGAATTCGACGATCTCGACGTCAATGCCTTCTTCCTTGTAGAAGCCGAGCGCCTTGGCAGCGACGATCACCCCTTGCGAAAGCGTGACCGACGTGACGTTGCCATAGACGACTTTCGTCTGGGCCTGGGCTGCGCCGGAGGCCAGCGCAAAGGCGCCGGCGGCGAGCAGGGTCCGGAAGATCGGGTGCGGGGGCTGCATTGTAGTTTTCATTTCGGGCTCCACTTCGATTGGTTGGTGCCTGGGGCTCGCATGAACCATGCCCACGGCAAGGCTAGGCTGCGAACGCCTCCGGAATCTTGAAATGAGCGTACTCCTGCTCGAGCAGGCGGGCGAATCCGATGGTCGAGAGGTCGCCCATGTACGGGCCGACGGCCTGCACCGAGATCGGCAGGCCTTCGGCGGTCTGCCCGATCGGGGCGACCGTCGCGGGCAGGTAGCTCACCGTGGCGATGCCCTGCCAGAAGCCCTGCGCGTTGTATGAAACGTCCCGGCCATCGATATTCAGCTTGCGCGCTTCCCGCGAGGGGGATTCGTCGAAAGGGAACGCGGGAACAGGCGTGCCCGGGATCAGGAGCAGGTCGTGGCTGCCGAAAAACTCCGCCCACTTTTCGCGCAGCTGCATGCGGGTTTCGTGCGCCGCGCACCAATCCCGGTGGTGCTGGGCGAGCCCTCGCGCGGCCGTGGCGGCCGGGCTCGTGTCGTCAGCAGCGAACCTGGCGGCGTCGGCCAGCGTTTGCTGGAACACGCCGTCGTTCATGCGAGCGGCTGTGACGCCGCGCACGAACCGCATGAACAGGGCCTGGTGCTTCTGCGGATCCATCGGGAAGGTCGCGGTGGAGACTTTCGCGCCCTTGGCGCCCAGCCACTCGAGGAGCGCATCCATGCCGGCGCGCACCGAATTCGCAATCGGACTGATCTCGATGTCGGTCAGGACGCCGATGCGCAGGCCCTTGATGCGCTCGACTTTCGAGGGGGGAAGGTTCAGCGTCCAGCCCGCCGCATCGTCCGCGAGGGGGCCCGCGACCGCCTTAAGGAACGGTTCGAGATCCTTTGCGCTGCGCGCAATGGGTCCGAGCACCGAAAGGTCGGGCGCGGCCAGCGCGGGCGTGAGCGAATGCCCGCGGGTCGGCACGACGCCATAGCTCGCCTTGTGCGAATACAGGCCGCAGAAGCTGGCCGGCACACGGATCGATCCGGCGAGGTCGCTGCCGAAGTCGGCAGCCGTTAGTCCGGCGGCGACCGCCGCGGCGCCGCCGCCCGATGACCCGCCCGGAGTGCGCGTGGTGTCGTAGGGATTGCGGCTCGTGCCGTAGATTGCGTTGTACGACTGCAGGTCCTGCAGCAGCAGCGGCACGTTGGTCTTGCCGAAGATCACCACGCCCGCGGCCTGCAGGCGGTCGATCGCGACCGAGTTGTAGTCGGCGACGCTGTCCTTGAATGCCGGGTTGCCCCAGGTGGTCTTGAGGCCTTCGACATTGAAGGACTCCTTGACCGTCATCGGCAGCCCATGCAGCGGGCCCCAGTTCTTGCCGCTCTTGAGCGCGCGGTCGGCGGCCTTGGCGCGCTTGCGGGCCCGCTCGAAATCGCGCACCACCACGGCATTGAGCTCGCCATCGTGCTTCTCGACGCGCTCGATGTAGTGGTCGAGCAGTTCGAGCGAGGACAGCTTGCCGGAGCGCAGCTTGGCCACGAGCGCGGAAGCGGAGGAGAACGCGATATCCGCGGCCATGGGATCAGCCTGTGGTCGGGGAGTAGGTGCCGCGGCCGACGGCGACGAGCTTGCCGTCCGGGCCGAAGACGTCGATGTCGATGACGGCGGTGGACTTGCCCGCGCGGCGCACGATTGCGGTCGCATCGAGATAGTCGCCGACCGACGGGCGCAGGTAGTCGATGCGCAGGTTGATCGTCGGCACGCCCCCGCCGGCAAGCATGCCGATCGCGAAGTCGCCCACCGTGTCGATGAACGAGGCGATCGGGCCGCCATGGAACTGCTTGGTGCCGGCGCGGCGCTCGAGTTCCGGCCGCAGCGGCATCCGCGCCGAGAAGGTGCCCTTCTCATGATCGACCGCAAGCACCTTGAGACCGAGGAAGCCGATGAAGGGCGAGCGTTCGAAGGTCGCCTGGATGTCGGCGGCTTCCATTTTCTTCGGGGGGGCCTTGGCCGCCTGGTCGGTCATGGCTTCACCACGACCTTGCCGAACACCTCGCGGTCTTCGAGCATGCGGAAAGCCTCGTTGGCCTCCGAAAGCTTGAACTCCTTGTCGATGACGGGCTTGAGCTTGCCGGTCTTGAGCATGTCGAGCAGGGTGTGGAGGTCTTCGCGCATCCAGCCGTTGGACCCGAGCACCTGTAATTCGAAGGTCCAGATGAAGCGGAGGTCTTCCTGCGGGTCGTAGCCGGCGGTCGCGCCGCAGGTGAGCAGGCGCCCGCCGCGGTGCAGGACGCGCATCGATTTCACCCACGTGTCGCCACCGGTGAAGTTCACCACCACGTCGACCCCCATCTCGAACTTGCGGCGATGGGGTTTACCGAATTTCTCGAACACCCACTTCATGAAGTCGTGCTTCTTGTAGTCGAGCAGGTGGTCCGCGCCGAGTTCGCCGAGGCGCTTGAGCTTGTCTTCGGTGGAAGCGGCTGCGATGACTTCCGCGCCGGCGAGCTTGGCGAGCTGCACGCAGCACGTGCCCACGCCGCCGGAGGCGCCGAGGATCAGGACTTTCTCTTTCGCGGCGACCTTGCCGATGGTCACCATCATGCGCAGCGCCGTGCCGTAGGCCACGGGCAGGCAGGCCGCGGCTTCGTACGAAACTTCGGCGGGCAGCTTGACGAGGTGATGGTCGGGCACCGCGCAGAATTCAGCGAGGCCGCCGGGGCGCATTTCGCCCAGCAGGCCGCCGGGACCGACCCGGTCGACCGGGTCGACCATGACGCGGTCGCCGACTTTCCAGTCCTTGACGCCTGAGCCGAGCTCGACGATCTCGCCCGCGAAGTCCAGGCCCGGGATGCAGGGCAATGGGACCTTGATGCCGGGCATCCCCTTGCGCGTGAAGATGTCGTGATAGTTGAGCGTGGCCGCGCCGACCTTGAGGACAACCTCGTCGGCCGCGGGCTTGGGATCGGGGTAGGCGGTTTCGTACTTGAT
>CAZZDV010000009.1:1454-35499 GCA_964652785.1 uncultured Bordetella sp. | reverse complement strand
GGACAACCTCGTCGGCCGCGGGCTTGGGATCGGGGTAGGCGGTTTCGTACTTGATTGTGCCGGGACCGCCGTGTTCGTAAATGACTGCTGCTCTCATTGGTTTATTTCTCCGATTGCATGAACTGGATCGCCGCGCCGCAGGCGTCTTCCGGCGCGACCCAGAACTGGGACGCGCTCATGCCCGCATGCACGCGCAGGCCATTGGATTCGACCAGGCGCCGCGCTGCGTCGATCGACTTCACGCGGATCCCGAAACCCGCGGGCGAAGGCACGGGGGGTACGAAGTTGCCGGGCACACGCTCCCGCCATTCTTTCTCCATCGAAAGCCAGAGCGTTCCGCGATCGAGCTGGAGCTTGGCGCCGCCCGGGAAGCGCTGGATATTCGCGGAGAACAAGGGGCCGAACTTTTTCAGGGTGCCTTCAAGGTCCGCGACGACGAAATAGACCGCGTCCAGGGCGAGCGCGCCGTTGGGATGGTCCATGAGGTGCGGCTGCCAGAGCACGTCGCGCGTGAGGTGCTCGATGAAGATGAAGCGACCCTCGGCGAACTTGTCGTGCTCGACGTACATGTTGCGGAACTTCGCCCGACGGACCTCGCGGTTCCCGGGGCCGAAGGCGGCATCGCGTTCGAGGGCACGAGGCGCCTCGACCGGCGCGCCGGCTTTCTGGAACTCTGCGTAAGCGGCATCCGCATCACCGCAGCCGATGGCCACGATGTGCAGGCCTTCGTAGCGCTCGACCATGGGCTTGACCGAGCTGTACATGCTTGCGTCGGTCAGGCCGATGATCTCGAGATAGCCCTCGTGGAACATTGCGCAATGGTTGCCCGAGCCCCAAGGCTCCACCGGCCCGCCCGTGGTGCGGGCGCCGGAATGGAAACTGCGGGCGGTGAGCTGGAAGCCGAGCTTCGCAAAAGCATCCCGGCCCCGATCGAGGTCGGAGACGGCAACGCCGCAGTGGTCGAGTTCGCGTTTCATGGGGTGAGCCTCAGGATGAAGCCATTGGTGTCGGCCGGGGCGACGAACCATTCCCCGCCCCGGCGCTGCACGGGGACGCCATTGTCCTCCATGAGGCTCGCCGCCCGCGCGCGATCCGCGAAACGCACTTCCACGCCAGCGAAACAGGGCAGCGCCGCGGGAAGCCATCCATAGCGCTTTTCGAACGTCACTGCGTCGAAAAGCTCGATGACGCCTCCGCCGGCAGGGGCAATGCGCAACACGCCATTGCCGTCTTCGGCCGCACTGACGCCGGTCACGGTTTCAATGCGCTTGCGCTGCGCGGGCACGTCGTCCGCGCAGACCAGGGCGGCTTCCAGCGCGAGCGCCCCGTTGGGATGCGTCTGGTAGCGCGGCTGCCACAGGTACTCGGGCGTCTGGTGCTCGAGCACGATGTAGCGGCCTTCGGGATACGCCTCGTCGCGGCTGAAGATGTTCCGGAACCGCATCGCTTTCTGCTCGCCGCCGACATCCAGGTTTCGCGAGCGCGACACCGGGGCATTGAACGTGCCCGTGCGCCCCGCGAGTTCCGCAAACGCGGCGTCCGCATTGGGCACGCGCATCGCGAGCAGGTGCAATCCTTCGAAGCGCGTGAGGAATTTCGTCCACGGGTTGTATGCGGCCGGGTCCACGGTTCCGATCAGCTCGAGATAGCCTTTCTGCAGGATCGCGCAGCGATTGGCCGTCGCCCAGGGGCCGTCTTCGTTGCGGTCGGGCATCTTCCCGCCTTGCCGGCTGGTGGGCGAGAGCATGAAGCCGAGCTTCTCCCAGCGCGCCGCGCCTGCGGCCAGGTCGCGCACGATCGCGCCGAGATGATCGAGCGAAGCCATCAGCCGCCTGCCTTCGCGGGTTCGCGCCAGAGCTCGCGCGCCCTCGTTTTTAGCAACTTGCGGTCGATCTTGTTGGGGCCCGCAAGCGGCAGCGCGTCCATGAACTCGACCTGGCGCGGATGCTGGTAGGCCGGCGCATGTTCCAGCGCGTATTGCCTGATCGCATCCTCGGTGAGCGCGGATCCCGCACGCCGCACGATGAACGCAAAAGGCTTCTCGCCTTTGAGCTCGTCAGGCACCGGCACCACGCACGACTGCGCGATGTCGGGGTGTTTCTCGAGCATCTGCTCGACTTCGCCCGGATAGATGTTCTCGCCACCGCAGTTGAACATGTCGTCCGAGCGCCCGACGAAGTAATACGCGCCCTGCGCGTCGCGGCGGAACACGTCGCCGGACACGTACCAGCCTTCGGGCGTGAGGGCTTCGCGCGATTTCTCGGGCAGGTTGAGGTAGCCGGTCATGGTGGCCGGTGTGTGGTGCACCAGTACGCCTTCGTCGGTCTCACGGCCTTCTCCATCGACGAGCCGGACCTTGACGTCCGCCAGCGGCCAGCCGAGCGCCATTTCGGGCCGGGCACGCCCGTCCGGGTGCGGGCCGAATACGACCGGCCCCGCTTCGGTGGTTCCATAGGCATTCATGATCGTCGCCTGCGGGAACAGCGCGCGCAGGTCGTCCAGCAGCTTTTTCGAGGTGGGCGCCGAGCCCATGCGCACGGTGCGGACCGACGACAAGTCGGCTTTCGCGAGCGTTTCCTTCTCGCGCACCATCATCGCCAGCATGGTCGGTACCGATGTGAGCCACGTGACGCGGAATCGTGCGATGGCTTCGATGTAACGTCGCGCATCGAACTGCGGCATGAGCACGACGCTCGCGTGCGCGGCGAACGCGAATTTCGACGTCCCCAGCGCATTCATGTGGAACAGGGGCGCCGCGACGATCAGGCGGTGCTCGCCCGGTGGCACGGTGCGCAAGCGCGATTCGACCGCCCACAGGTGGCCCTGGTGCGAAAGCGGCACGCCCTTGGGCCGGCCGGTGGAACCCGACGTGTACAGCACCATCGCTGTTTCGCCCGGCGCGGGGACCACGGTCTCGAACTCGCCGGGATCGAACATCGCTTCGAACGCGGGACCGAACTCGACCACCGGAAGGTCCGCCGGCGAGGCGGGCCTGCGCTCGCGGTCGCAGAGCACGAGCTTCACGCCCGAATCGCGCATTACGAATTCAATCGTGTCGCGCGGGAACTTGTGGTTGACGGGCACCGCCACGAGGCCGGCGCGCATGATGCCGAAGTACGCGATCAGGAATTCGGCGCGGTTGGCCGACAGGATCGCCACGGCATCGCCGCGCTCCAGCCGAGCGCCGGCTCCGCGGCCCTCGAGCAGTCCGCGCGCGCAGGCGTCCGCCAGTCGGTCGATCTCAGCATGGCTGTATTCGCGCGGATGGTCCCAATCGAGGCAGTCGATCAGCGCGATCGCGGACGGGTCTTTGCTGCGATCGATGAGATCGCCGAGATTGTTGAGCATGGTGCGCTGAAGATAGCCGAAAAGGTGGGGCGCGTCCGGCTCAGGAGCGAACCGTTTGCCGGTGTCCCGCGGCTTCCTTGTAGCGGCCGAGGATCGCCGCAAGCTCCTCGCGCGGCACGACGTCCTCCAGCCGGGCGAAGCCCTGCGGCGCGCGCTCCTCTACGATGTCGAGGATCACGTCCGGACCCATTTGCCGGTTCATCCGCACGATCTGCGCCGCCTGCGGCAGGCGGCGCGCTTCGTAGTCCCCGAGGGCGGCCGCGGGGTCGGGCACCGTGGCGAGCGAGGTCGCGAGCGCATCGGCATCGAGGATCGCCTGGCCTGCGCCGTTCGAACTGATCGGCGTCATCGGGTGCGCGGCATCCCCGAGCAGCGAGACACGCCCGAAGCTCCAGCGCCCGACCGGATCGCGATCCACCATTGGGTACTCGTAAACCGTCGCCGCGCCGCGGATGAGCGCGGGCACGTCGAGGAACGGGAACTTCCAGTGCTCGAACCGGGGCAGGAAATCTTCCAGCCGCCCGATCCGGTTCCAGTCTTCCGGCCGGAGCGCCGCGTCGGCGGGTTGGCGGAGGTTGCAGATCCAGTTGATGAGGACCCCTGAGGGCGTTTTCGCGATCGGGTAGACGATGAATTTCTGGTCCCTCGATCCCGCCTTCACGATGCTCGAGCCGGTGAGGAAAGGCGCGCCTTCGGTCACGCCGCGCCAGAGCGTGACGCCGTTCCATCGTGGGGCACCCTCGGCAGGATAGAGCTGCGCGCGAACCGTGGAGTGAATGCCGTCCGCACCGATCAGCACATCCGATTCGTGCTCGATGCATGGGTTGCCTGCCCGGTCGACGAATTTCGTGCGGACGGTGCAGCCCTTGTCCTCGAAGGCCGCGAGGCGGCAGCCCGTGCGCAGGCGATCGTCCCCGAGCGCCCGCCGCACGGCTTCGAGCAGCAGCATCTGCAGCCTGCCGCGGTGGATCGAGTACTGCGGGTGCGCGTAGCCGGCGGCGCGACCGCGCGGATCGGCGAGGATCTCCTGACCGTGTCGGTTCATGAACACGTATTCGGTCGCCTCGATCGCGTTTGCGGCCAGCGCTTCGCGCAAGCCCAGCGTGTCGAGCACGCCCACCGCGTGCGGGAGCAGGTTGATGCCCACGCCGAGCGCGCGGATTTCCCTCACCTGCTCGAACACCGTGACGTCGAAGCCCTTGCGATGCAGGGCGAGGGCCGCGGTGAGCCCGCCGATCCCGCCGCCGGCGACGGCGATCCTCATGCGGTTTCCTCGCGATACTTGCCGAGCGCGCGCATGACCGGCGTGTCGTTCATCGAAAAAAGGAGCGCTTCGTCGCCGTGCGGGTTCTCGTGGTTGTGCCACAGCCACAACGGGACGACGAACGTGTCGCCCTTCTCCCATTCGAGGACTTCGTCGCCGACGCGCGTGAGGCCGCGGCCGCAGACCACGTGATAGAGCGCCACGCTGGCGTGGCGGTGGCTGTGGGTCTTGCGTCCGGGCGCGAGGCGCGAGGCCTCGCAGGCAAGGGTCGGCAGCGCGGGGTAGTCCACGCGCGCGCCGTCGTGCGGGTCTTCGTCGGCCGGCGCAATCGAATCGAGCTGCGCACGCGCCTTGCTCCACGGATGGCGCAGCGATTCGCCGGCCTCGCGCTCCACTGCCTGCATCGGGTCGGCGTAGTTGTCGAAAAACGCGGTGTTCAAGGCCTGCACCAGCGGCCCGTCGAGGCCGTCCAGCCAGATCACCGGCCCGGCCGAAGCGTTCGTGTGGTCATGCCAGCTGCCGGCGGGCGTGTAGATCAGGTCGCCCGGCGCCATCGCGCAGCGGGCGCCGTCCACGGTGGTAAACGCACCCTCGCCTTCGACGACGAAACGGATCGCAGCGATGCTGTGGCGATGCGCGCGCGCGACCTCGCCAGGGTTGACGATCGAGAAATTGAACTGGAGGGTGCGCGAGGCCGCCTTGGAGGGCAGGTGGGGATTGAGCGGCTTGATGACGCGGCGTTCCGCGTCGTCGATGCCGATCGTGTCCTTTGCGCGCATGAGCGCGGAGCGCACCGAGGCCCATTTCCAGAGAAAAGGCTTCTCCGGGACATGCGAGGGCACGCGCGCGGTCCAGAAGCCCGCAAGGTTGCGGCCTTCGAGCTCGCGATCGAAGTCCTGCGTGTCCATCGGTTGCCCGGCCTCGCGCGTCAGTCCAGCTTTACGCCCACGCGGCGGATCACCTCGCCCCAGCGCTCGTAGTTCTCCTTCATGATGCGCGCGTGCTCTTCTGCCGAAGAGGCGACGAACTCGAAGCCGTTCTTGCGGTACATGTCGGCGATTTCCGGTGAGCGGATCGCTTTCATGAGCTCGGCGTTGACCTTGGCGACCAGCGCAGGCGGCATGCCGGCCGGTCCGAGCAACTGCTCCAGGCCGGGCGTGTCGAAGCCCTTGTAGCCGGCTTCCTCCATCGTCGGCACGTTGTCGATGCCGGCGATGCGCCGCGGCCCGACGATCGCGAGCAGCTTGACCTTGCCGCCGCGCGCGCTGTTGATCGCGGTGATCGGTGCGTCGAACAGCAACTGGACTTCGCCGGTGAGGATCGCGCGCGCCGCGTCGGAGCCGCCCTTGTAGGGCACGTGGGTCATCCTGATGCCGGCCGCCTTGTTGAGCTGCTCGCTGACGATGTGCGGAAACGAGCCGTTGCCGAACGAGGCGTAGTTGACCTTGCCCGGGTTGGCGCGCGCGTATTCGACCATCTCCTTCAACGAATCGAACGGCGCGCCCGCGGCCGCAACCAGGATCAGGCGGTTGTACGCCGCGAGGCCGAGCGGCGTGAAGTCGGTGAAGGGGTCGTACGGCGGCTTCGCATACAGGTGGGGCAGCTGGCTCGTCGTGCCGGTCACCGTGTAGAGCATGGTGTGGCCGTCGGGCGCCGAGCGTTTGAGCTCGTTGACCGCGACCACCGTCGAGCCCCCCGGCTTGTTCTCGACCACGACTGGCACGCCGAGCTGCTGCGTGAGTTTCGCCGCAATTGCGCGCGACAGCGTGTCGGCCGTGCCTCCAGGCGGGAACGGGTTGAGGATGCGCACGGTCCTGCCGGGCTGGGGAAACTCCTGCGCGGCGACGATCGTTGGAATAAGAGCGGCGAGAACGACGGCTACGAGCGCGCGGGCGCGGGAAAGCAACTGCGGTGGCAGGTTCATGCGTGACCTCAGGCAAGTAGGATTCGGTTGACGCCGTCGCCCACTCTTTCGGGCGGGACGCCGTAGATATGCAGCGACATTGCGAATGCCGGCGAGCGGTTCAAGAGGCGGTGCACGAAGCGGCCGTCGCTCGCGTCGCAACAGGTTTCGCCGGGGGCAAGCTCATGGGTGGCGACCAGGGCTCCGGGCTCGGTCTGCCCATCGCCCCAGGCTTCGTAGGTTTCCTCGTGCAGCACTCCGGTGTGCATCCCCAACGCGCACCAGGCGACGTGCGCATGCACAGGCGTGATGCAGCCAGGCGGCCAGATGAGGCCAAGCACGGAGAACCGGCCGGCGGGGTCGGCGTGCAGCAGCACGCGGCTGTAGCCGGCGCAGGAGAGGACATAGCGCATGCCGTCGAGCAACTTCGTGTTTGCGATATGCAGGTCGATCGCTTCGCGCGCCGCGGTGGCGGCTGCGGGCCAATCGGCGTTGCGGACCGGTGCGAACTTCTGGTCCAGCGACGCCACGAGCGCCGAGAACGTGTCGGGCGTGGCGCCGGCCTGCCAGTTGTCGAAAGGCGAGGTGGTTCCCGGGACGGTGACGGAGCGGGCGGGGTGCATATTAGTGGATCCTCGATGGACTCGGCGATTGCTCACGGATGGCGCGGCTCCAGTCGGCCATCAGGCGGCAGCACTGCGCCTTGAGCTCGGGCTGGTCGGAGAGGTAGTGCTTTGCGCCCTTGACCGGCGTGAGCACCCGGTTGGCGTGCGGAACGGCGTCGAAAAGCATTTGCGCATAGCTTGGATAGCACCCGGGGTCCGCGGTACCGTAGATCACGTGGACCGGCACGGTTACGTTGCGCAGGCGATCCGGGCCGAAGCCGTTGGACAACCGCTGGCTCCATTGCGAGAGCCATGAGCGCAATGTCGTGAAGTGCCCGATCGAGCCGGGAATGAGGTTGGCCACGTACGGCTCGCCCCACTGTGTGGTCGCCGCGCGATCGGAAGGCTCGAGCGAGAGGTCGAGGTTGCGCGGATCGGCCATCGTGCCGTGGACTACGAAGGGCAAATCGTTGACCTTGCCGCCGGTGCTGCGCTCGAGTTCGGCGAGCTTGTCGAGCGCCCATTGCGTGATGCGCTCGTTGCGCGCGACCTGCGCGGCACGGTATCGCTCGAGGAACGCGGGCGAGTACGGCGGGCCGTTGCCGGGATTGAACAGGTCGAGCGCCGGATCGCGCTTGAGCGGATCGGTCTCGTCGAGGATCGCGGGATCGAGCTTTTCAGTCAGCACGATGTTGCGGCCGGGATGCGCCATCAGCAGGATCAGTGCGTTGGCAGGCGGCAGGTCGGCCTTGGTGAGGTCGGGGCCGCCGCCCCCGGGCGCCGAGGTGATCGACGGATGCTCGGCCTGGTTCTGGTAGAGGGCGACCAGGCCGCCGCCGCCCGAATTGCCCACGAGCACCACGCGCCGGTAGCCTTCGTTGCGCAGGTGGCGCACGACCGAACCGATGTCGAGTACGCAGTCCTCGAGCAGCAGCGTGGCTTCGTTGCCGATGTAGCGCGTGGTCATGCCGACCGCGTCGACGCCGTTCTCGGCCAACGCCGCCAGGGCGTAGTGCCCCATGAAATTCGAGGAGGGGTGGATCACAACCAGCACGGTGTCGGCCCTTGCTTCGCCTCTAGCGCGATGGCGCGTGCACCAAAGCACCCCTGCCCTGCGTGCGACGCCCGACTGGATGCCGGCGCCGGCGGCCGACTGCATCGGCACCATGAGCAGCTCGGCGCTCACTTCCTGTTCCAGGAGTGCACGTACTCCGTCCGCTCGGTCGCGCGTGCGGCGGGGCCGAGGGCGAGCGGCTTGAAGGTGTCGAGCATCACCGCGGTTTCCTCGGTGCGCTGTCCGACGCGCGAGGGGCCGGACTCCCAGGCTGCGGGCTGCGGCCCGTGGATATGCCCCGCCGGATGCAGCGAGATCGCGCCGCGCGCGATCTCGCTGCCTTTGCGCGAGAAGAAATTGCCTTCGGCGTAGAAGATGAACTCGTCGGAATCCACATTGGAGTGGTATGAGGGCACCGGCATCGCACGCGGGTCGTAGTCGAGCATGCGCGGCACGAAATTGCAGAACACGCAGCCGGGGGCCTCGAATACCTGGTGCACCGGCGGGGGGCGGTGGAAGCTGCCGCTGATCGGCGAGAAATCCGCGATGTTCAGCGCGTACGGGTAGTTGCAGCCGAACCAGCCGGCCACGTCGAAGGGATGGGTCTGGTAGGTATAGCGCGTGAGCCCGGCTGCGGTTTTGACCAGCACTTCGATGTCGCTGCCTTCCATGAGCAGCGGGCCTTCCGGCCGGCGCAGGTCGAGTTCCGAATACGGCGCCTCCTGGTGATACTGGCCGTACCGGGTCAGGTATCGCTTCGGGGGGCGCACATGGCCGGTGGTCTCGAACACGAGCGCGTTCAGCGTTTCGCCAGCCGCGGGCAACCAGCGGTGAGTCGTCGCTTTCGGCATGACCACATAGTCGCCCTTGGCGATGTCAAAAGCCCCGAAGACGGTCTCCAGCCTCGCGCCGCCGTCGTGGACGTAGACCAGCTCGTCGCCGATCGCATTCCGGTAGAAGGGCGAGGGCGCATCGGCGGACACGAAGGATACGAGCACGTCGCTGTTGCCGCAGAGGAGCTGCCGGGCGCCGACCATGTCGCCGCCGCGCGCGAGGTCTGCTGTGCCGAAGAGCCGCGGTGAGAGCGGATGGTTGGGCACGAGATCGGGCAACGGGGCCGTCACCGCTTCGACCTTGACGACGGCGGAAGGCGTCTCGCGGTGGTAGAGCATCGACATGTCGGACGAGAAGCCCTCTTTGCCCATGACTTCCGCGCAGTACAGGCGGCCGTCCGCGCGCAGGTGCTGCGAGAACCGCTTGCGGGGTGCGTCCCCGACCTTCATGAAATAAGGCATTGCCCGTTTTCCTTGCGCTTGCGGATGCCGGCGCCGGGTTTGCCCCTCCGGTGACTTCATCCCATGAATGTCGAAATTGCAGCGTAAAAATACCACGAACAGCGCTACGCTAGTATAAGATTTACCAACCGGATTCACATAAGCCCTGATGGAATTCACCTTCGGCGAGTACTTCCCCTACGTACACCATCCCGCCCGCGTCCCGCAGGGATTGGCGGAGGGCGTCGAGGGCAGGCGGCACACGGTTGCGATCGTCGGCGGTGGACCGACCGGCCTTGCGCTCGCGCTGGGTCTTGCGAACTACGGCGTCGCCTCGGTCGTGCTCGAGGCCGACGACACCGTCTGCTCCGGAAGCCGGGCCGGGGCTTTCACGCGGCGCACGCTGGAGATCTTCGAGCGCCTCGGCATCATTGACGAGGTGATGCGCAGCGGCCATGGCTGGTCCACCGGCTGGACGTACTACCGCGACAAGGAAGTCTTCCGGCTCGAAATGCCGAACGACGCCAACCAGAAGCACCCCCCGGCGATCAGCCACCTGCAGAACTACATCGAGCACGTGATGGCCGGCCGGGCGGACGAGGGAGGGCTGGCGGAAGTGCGCTGGCAATCGGAAGTGACCGGCCTGTCTCAGGCGCCCCGGGTCGTGCGCCTGGACGTCGCCACCCCCGCGGGAAACTATTCGCTGGACGCAGACTGGGTCGTCGCCTGCGACGGCGCGCGCTCGAATGTGCGCAGCCTCATGGGCCTGCGCATGCAGGGCACGCGCTACGAAGGCCGCTACGTGATCATCGACGTGCGCGTCGACACCGAAGGCATGCCGGTGGGGCGGCGTTGCTGGTTCGATCCGCCCTCCATGCCCGGCGGGACGCTCCTCATGTACAAGAAGCCCAACGGCATGCTGCGCTTCGACTACCAGATCGGCGAGGACGAAGACGAAGAGGTGGCGATGCGCAAGGAGAACGTCTTCGCCGCCGTCGACGCGCACCTCAGGATGCTCGGCATCGAGCGCAAGTGGGAGCCCGTGTGGATGAGCCTGTACCGGGCCAGCGCGCTGACACTGGAAAGCTACATTCATGGCCGCGTGCTCTTCGCGGGCGACGCCGCGCACCTGATCCCGATTTTCGGCGTGCGCGGCATGAATTCGGCCATCGACGACACGCACAACCTCGCGTGGAAGCTCGCGTTCGCGGCCAAGGGTATTGCCGGCCCGGCGCTCCTCGATTCCTACAGCGCGGAGCGCGTCCACGCCGCGCGCGAGAACCAGCGCTTCGCGATGAAGGGCGCGGAGTTCATGTCGCCGCCTTCGAAGCCGTTCCGGCTGATGCGTGACGCGGTGCTTTCGCTGTCCGAGAAGCACCCTTGGTTTACGAGCCTCATGAATCCGCGCCAGCACTCGGCCATTCCGCTCACGCAATCCGCGCTGAATGCCTTTCCCGAGCGCTCGGCGCAGTTCGAGGCCGGCCCGGCGCCGGGCAACATCCTGCCCGAGTGCCCGCTCATCGCGGATGGCAAAGCCACCCATCTCACCAGCCTGCTCGGGCCGCAGTTCACGGCTTTCTTGTTTACCGAAGCCGGCGAGCTTCCGCGGGGACTCACCGAAGCGGTCGCGGCGCTCTGCGCGCGGGCTCCTCTCGAGCTGCGGGTGATCTCGAAAGCGGACGACCACACCGGGCGCTTGTTCCCGCTCTACGGTGCGCAGCCGGGAACGTTCTATCTCGTGCGCCCGGACGGGCATGTTTGCGCCCGCTGGCTAAGCGCGGAACCCGCGGAGCTCACGGCCGCCGTTGCGCGAATCCTCGAACCCCAGGTCCCGTCAACGGCCTGAAGGAATCGCCCATGACCCCCCAGGAACTCGACGACGCCTATACCAAGCTGGGGTATGCGTTGACCGACGTCGGCGAAAAAGACACGCCGCTGGTGCTCGCGCGCCTTGTGCTCCTGCTCATGCAGAAGGTGGGCGACGCGGCTGCGATCAGCCTCGCGATCGATGCCGCCCTGGAAGGGTATCGGCCGAAGTGATCGCGCCGCGGGCACTCGTTGCAGTGCTCCTCCTTGCATTTGGTGTCGCGATCTCGCCAACCGCGAATGCCCAATGGCCTGCACGCCCGATGCGGCTGGTGATCGCCTTCCCACCCGGGGGTCCGGCCGATATCGTCGGCCGCGCAGTTGCGCAAAAGCTGGGCGAATCGCTTGGCCAGTCGATCGTGATCGACAACCGGCCCGGCGGGAACGCCAACATCGGCGCCGAAGCGGCGGCGCGTTCGTCGCCCGACGGCTACACGCTGTTTCTCGCGACCTCGACGCATGCGACCAACGTGAGTCTTTACCGCTCGCTGCGCTACGACCTCCAGCGGGATTTCGCGCCAGTAGCGCGGCTGGCGGTTTTCCCTCTTGTGCTGGTCGCCCATCCTTCGCTCAAGGTCGTCACGACCCGCGAGCTGATCGCGCTGGCGAAAGCGAAGCCCGGCGCCCTCAGTTATGCCTCGGCCGGCAGCGGCGGGGGCGCCCACCTGGCTGCGGAGTCGTTCAAGACGGCTGCGGGGGTGGAGTTGGTCCATGTCCCGTACAAGGGCACGGGGCCGGCGGTCGTCGACTTGCTGGCCGGCCAGGTCGGGCTCATGTTCGCGAGCATTCCTTCGGTTGTCGGGCACATCCGGGCGGGCAAGCTCGCCCCCCTCGGGGTGACGAGCGCGAGGCGGTCGGCCGCGCTGCCTGACGTGCCGTCGCTCGCCGAAGCCGGGCTGGCAAACTACGATCTCGCCTCCTGGTTCGGGTTGATGGCGCCGGCCGGCGTGCCAGCGGGCATCGTCGCGCGAATCAATGGCGAGACCAACCGCATCCTCGCGACTCCCGAGTTCGCCAGGCGGATGGACGCCGAAGGCGGTGAGGCCGCGCCCGCGTCGCCCGAGGAATTCGGCCGCTTCGTACGCGCGGAAATCGAGCGCTGGGCGGTGGTGGTACGCCGCACCGGCGCGCAAGTTGATTGAACGGGATTGAACGGAACCTGACTGGAGCAAATGGCAATGGACGAGAATTTCCGCGAATTCCTCGAGCGGCTGCGCGCAGCCGGCGAGCTCATCGACATCCGCCAGCCGGTGGACCTCCGGCATATCGCGACCCTGGTCGACCAGTGCGACAAGGGGCTGGTCTTCCATAACGTCGTCGGCTACGCGATGCCGGTGGTTTCTGGAATCATCCGGACGCCGCAGCGCGCCATCATGTCGATGGGCGCGAGCAACTACGCGCAGATCGAAGCGATGCTCGAGAAAGGCATCAACAATCCGATCCCGCCCAAGCGCGTGAAGTCTTCGCCGACCAAGGAAATCATCCAGAAGGGCGACGAGGTCGACCTTTTCAGGCTGCCGATCCCGATGTCGTCGGTGTTCGACGGCGGGCCGATGATCACCGCGGGCGTGGTGATCGCAAAGGACCCCGAGCACGGCATGAACTGCGGCATCTACCGCTTCATGGTGAAGGAGAAGAACCTCACCGGTATCGACATCGTCACGCCGAACAACATGCGCCTGTTTGCGCAACGCGCGCTCAAGGCCGGCAAGCCCTGCCCGATCTCGATCTCGATCGGCACCCACCCGTTCGAGATCATGGGCGCGGGCTATCGCGCGCCGATCGGCATGGACGAGATGGCCATCGCGGGCGGGATTCGCGGCGTCCCGGTGGAGCTCGCCCAGTGCGAAACCATCGACCTGCCGTACATCGCGGACGCCGAGATCGTCCTCGAGGCCGAGATCCTGCCCACCGGGTGGACGCAGCCCGAGGGGCGGTTCGGTGAATTCACCGGCCTCATGGGCGGGCTGCACTGGAACCCGGACGTGCGCATCAAGGCGGTCCTGCAGCGCAAGGACGCGATGTATTACGCGCTGCACATGCCGTGGGAAAACACCTGGCTCGCCGCGCCCACTCGCTACCAGGCGATCCGGCGGGCGCTGCGCACCGCGGGCGTGCAGGTCAAGGACATCAACGTGACCCTGGGCGGGCGCGCTTTCTGGCACGCGGTGATCTCGATCAGGAAGCAGGCGGGCGAGGGCAAGAACGCGCTCCTCGCCGCGCTCTCGGTCATGGACCTGAAGCATGTCGTGGTCGTGGACGACGACATCGATGTGTTCAACCCCGTGGAGGTGGAATGGGCGATCGCGACGCGGGTGCAGGGTGACCGCGACGTGTTGATCATCCCGGGCGCGCGCGCCAAGCCTCTCGACCCCAGCCTGCCGATCTCGCCGCCCGGCGTGGTGCCTACGGGCGCCAAGGTCGGCATCGACGCCACCATCGGCGAGGGCATCCCGCTGGAGCGCTTCGAGCGCATCAGCTATGCCTACGCGGATCGCGCAAAGATCGACGACTACCTCAAGGGCAAGGCGGACCCCGCGGAGGTCGCCGGGGCAGGCAAGGTCGCGCAGGCGGCAAGTGAGATTCTTGCGGCCATCGAAGAAGCCCCGCTTTACTACCAGGACATCGCCGACCGTTTCTCGGCCTACGATTTCCAGACGATCGCGCGCGCCCTGGGCTCGCTACACGAGCAACAGAAACTCTGGCAGACCGCGGAGGGCCGCATGTGCGTAAAAGGCTCGAAGTTCTCCGCGAAGCTGCCGGGCAGCGGGCCGGTATGAGCGGCGGCGCGGCCGGGACCCTGACCGGCGGGCAGGCCCTCGCGGGCCAGCTCGTCCGCGAGGGCGTGCGCGACGTGTTCGGCGTGCCCGGCGTGCAGCTCGACTATGCGGTCGACGCGCTCTGCGAGAAGTCGGCCGATATTCGTTTCATCGTCCCGCGGCACGAGCAGGCCGTAACCTACATGGCCGACGGCTACGCGCGCTCGAGCGGGCGCGCTGGTGTGGGGATGGTGGTGCCCGGTCCCGGGATGCTCAACGCCCTCGCGGGTCTTGCGACCGCGTACGCCTGCAATTCGCGCGTGCTGCTGGTCGCCGCACAGATTCCGTCGGCCCATATCGGGCAGGGCCTGGGCTTGCTGCACGAGATCCGCGGGCAAAGCGAAATACTGCCATTTTTGACAAAGTGGCACCGCCTGGCGCGGCTCCCATGTGAAATTGCTGCCATCGTCAACCAGGCGTTCGGCCAGCTGGCAAGCGGTAGGCCACAGCCCGTGGCGGTCGAAATTCCGCAGGACGTGCTGCAGAAAGAGCAACCCTCGCAGCTCCTCGATCCGTTGAAGCCGGTCGCGGAAACGCCAGACGCGAGGAGCATCGACGCGGCTGCGCAGTTGCTCAAAGGTGCGCGCCTGCCGGTGATCGTCGCCGGGGGCGGCGTGCTGGCATCGCGCGCATCGAATGCGCTCGCGCGCCTTGCCGAGAAGCTGCAGGCGCCGGTCGTGATGACCGAGAACGGCACGAGCGCCCTGCCTTCGCACCACCCGATGGCGCTGACCTGGCTTGCTGCACGCGCGCTCCTGCCTCATGCAGATGTGGTGCTGGCGGTGGGAACGCGCCTGATCGAAGGCGGCACGCCTGCAAATCTTGCTCCAGGAACACGGGCGATCTACATCAATGCCGAGCCCGTCGACATGGAGGCGCCGCGGCCAGAAGGGCTCAGGATTCGTTCCGACGCGCGTGCGGCGCTCGATGCGCTTGCCGATACGCTCGGATCGTTTGCGGGCGCAAGCCGCTCGAGCGAGATCAATGCCTTGCGCGCCTGGTGCGATACGCAACTGGCAGAGATTGCGCCCCAGCGCGAATGGCTCGATGCACTGCGCTCCGGAATGCCGGAGGACGCTTACTTCGTGCCCGACCTCACGCAGATGGGGTATCCGTCTTCGCTGGCATTTCCGGTTCGCATGCCCGGCACGTTCATCACTGCGGGTTACCAGGGCACGCTGGGCTTTGCCTACCCGACGGCCCTTGGCGTGGCGGCTGCGAATCCGGAGCGCGCCGTGGTTTCCATTTCGGGCGACGGCGGCTTCGGCTGGTCGCTGCAGGAGCTTGCTACGGCAAGGAAGTACGGCCTCGCAGTGGTTTCGGTGGTGTTTGTCGACGGGTTTTTCGGCAACGTGAAGCTGCTGCAGAAAAGGCAGTTCGGCCGGGATTACGGGGCAGACCTGCAGAATCCGGACTTCGTGCGCCTGGCGCAAGCATTCGGGGTCGACGCCGTGCGCGCTACGACCCCGACGGCGCTGACCGGCGCGCTCGCGAGCGCGCTTGCTGCCCGCAGGCCGGCCCTCATCGAAGTTCCGGTCGGGGAATTCCCGAGCCCGTGGCACCTGCTGCGCAGCTATGCCCCGCGCAAGGCACCCCCGCCGCCGAATCCGCTCGGCGAACCGGGGAGGCGATGATGGACGCCATCGACCGGAAAATCCTCGCACTCCTGCAGGAGGATGCGACGCTCACCGTAAATCAGCTCGCCGGGCAGGTCGGCCTCTCGCCGAATCCGTGCTGGCGGCGCGTGCAGCGGCTCGAAGCCGAAGGCGTGATCCGCAAGAGGGTCACCCTGCTGAACGCAGGTGCGCTGAACGCCGGCGTGACGGTGTTCGTCGCGATCAAGACCAGCCAGCACAATGCGGCGTGGTTCAAGGCTTTCGCAAAGAACGTGAACGCGATTCCAGAGGTAATGGAGTTCTACCGCATGAGCGGCGAGGTCGACTACCTGTTGCGCGTGGCGGTGCCGGACATCGCCGCCTACGACGAGGTCTACAAGAAGCTGATCAAGACCCCGGGCCTGTCGGACGTGAGCTCGAGCTTTGCCATGGAGCAGATCAAGTACACCACCGCGCTGCCGCTGCAGTTCATCGGCGCGCAGCCGCAGAAGAACTAGGGAGCGCGAAATGGCAGATCGGTCGGTATTTTCCTCCAGCTACGCCGAGGCGCGTGGCAAGTTCCTCGACGCGGCCCGGGCAGCCGGTGCGCGGATCTCGCACTACGAGCATCCGTCGCAGAAGGGTCCGCAGGGCGAATCCCTCTACCTGGACGTCGCGGTGATGGGCGATCCGCTGGCGCCGAACGTGATGGTCGTGGGGTCGGGCACGCACGGGATCGAAGGATTCTCCGGTTCTGCGGCGCAGACCGCGTGGATGCTCGACGGGGGTGCGAAGCGCATCGCGCCGGGGACTGCGATGGTCTTCCTGCATGCGCACAACCCCTGGGGCTTCGCGCACCACCAGCGCGTCACCGAGGAGAACGTCGACCTCAACCGCAACTTCGTCGACCATGCCAAGCCCTATCCGCCGAATCCCGGCTACAAGGAGATTCATGCGGGCATTTCGCCGTCGCGCTGGGATGAAGACAGCATTCGCGGCGTGTTCGCTTCGCTCGACGCTTTTCGCCAAGCGCGGGGAGAGCAGGCGTTTTCGGATGCTTACAACGGCGGCCAGTACAGCCATGCGGACGGATTCTTCTACGGCGGCCGGCGCGCGCAATGGTCGAACGACACCTTTCGCGCCGCCATCGGCAAGCATGTCGGCCACGCAAGGCGCGCGGCGCTCATCGACCTGCATACGGGCATCGGCCCGTACCTCGACCACGTGTTCCTTTGCTTCCATGCGCCGGGCTCGCCCGCGTATGAGCGGGCTCGCAAGTGGTGGGGCGAGCGCGCGGTGAACCGGCAGGGCTCGACGCACAAGGCGCTTGCCGCCTACAAGGGCTTGCTCATCGATGCTTTCCAGGCTGAGCTTGCAAAGGCCGAGACCACCGCGGTCGTCATCGAGTTCGGCACGCGCACGCGCACCGAGATGCAGCGCGCGAACATGTCCCTGCGCTGGCTGCGCGAGCACGGCAAGGACGACCCGAAATTGGCGGAGGCGGTTCGCGCCGACTACATCGAGGCGTTTTACCCGAGCGATCCAAGCTGGCGAGACGCAGTGCTCGAACAGTCGGGGGTTTTCCTCGACCAGGCCGCGGCGGGCATCGCCACGGTTTGACCCCTAGACGCGGGCCACCACCAGCGGGATGTACATCTCGTCGGCGCAGAGGCCCCCGTGGTTGCCGATGTGCAGGTGACGAGGCTCGCCGGGCAGCCAATCCTTGATGGTGTACGGCTCGCGCATCATGAGCACGAAATCGCCGGTGCGCTCGGCGATGTTCGGATGCAGGTCGCCGCTGCCGAACCAGCCTTCGTCCAGCGGCATGCGGCCGGGGAGCACATCGGCCTTGCCCTCGAGCCATTCGGTTGCGAGAGCCTTGAATTCGGCTTGCTTGCCGGGCAGGACATGACAGAAGGCCACCCGACGTTCGCCGGTCAAGGGGCGGGCGAGCATCGCGGCGAGTTCGGGGCAGTCGGCGGTGTCCAGCGCAAATTCGGCCGGACAATCGATGAAGCCGTGGTCCGCGGTGACGACGATCGCCGTGTCGGTGCCGGACAACCTCTGCATGAGATCGCCGAACGACGCGTCGATTGCGGCGAACACCGCAGCGGTTTCGCTGCTCGCGACGCCATACCGGTGCGAGGTGGTGTCGAACTCGGGGTAATAGGCGTAGACGAACTTGCGGGCGTCGCCTGACTTCACCACCGCTTCGGTTTGCGACACCAGGCCGGCGAGATCGTCGTACGGTCGCCGAACCGCGCGGCCGCAGAAAAACTGGTTGTAGGCGGAATCGATGATCGGGCGGTACGACACCACGAAAGGGTCATCCGCCAGCGAGTCGAACATCGGGGCGCCGCGATAGAGGGTCGAGGGCCGGATGCCGCGGCTTTCCAGGGGCTGGGCCTGGCCGCGCGGCTTGAAAGGCAAGGCGGCTGCGATCGTGTCGGCTTCGCCAAACCACGTGAACCACCCCGTAAGCCCATGCTCGGCCGGCGCAAGGCCCGTGAAGGTCGTCGTGATCGCGCTTGCAGTGGTGGAAGGAAACACCGAGGTCATGCGGCCCGCGAGATGGGAGTGCAGCCGGCTTCCGGCTCCTCGACTCGACACGTAGTTGTACCCAAGCCCGTCGATGAGCAGCAGGACGAGGTTGCGCGCGCCTTGGAGGTCCTCGGGCGGCAGCGCGCGCAATGGCGGATGCAAGGCCCGGCCACCGCGCGACGCGGCGCAACTCGCGATGAGGTTCAGCAAGCCCTCCCCGCGGTAGTCTGGGTAGACGCGGGGCTGGGTGTGGGCTTCGATGCGGGGAAGGTCCCGGGGAATCGGCTGGTTGTTATTGTTCATGGACGCGTCCGGATACGCGCCCATGCTAATGGAAATTCGAGGGGGGACTCGCGGCTTCGGATCTTTAGTGCAGGATGACCGGGTTGTTCAGCAATGCGTCATAGGCCTCGAGGAACTCGTCCACCGACTCGACCGACGGGCTGTCCGAAAACAGGTGCAGCATCGAAGCGCGCAGCTTCAGAGCGACGTCGCCTTCCAGGAATCCGACACGTCCTGAGGACTTGTCGACGAGCTCGATCCCTTCCCAACCGGGGAATTCCGCCATGTAAAAATGCTTGCTGTCGTATAAGACATTCATGGCATTCATGACCTGGCTCCTGTAGGTGATTCTTAAGGCCCTGCCGGTCTTCGGCAGTCGCTTGTAACCAAGCAATGTTTGTGCCGCCATTTTTGGGCTTGCAGAACGGCCCATGGTCAATGTGTATAACGGCCCGGATGTCCCCGGGGTTGACCCCGGACCACATCGCCGGACCACAGGGGGCTGCGTGATAGAATTCACACCCATTTTTCCTCCATTCGAGGTCACGCCATGCGGATGGAAGTCCACGTCCACGCAGACATCCCGATACTCGAAGGCGTCGCGCGCAAGCAGCTCGAAATGGCGCTCGCCCCTTGGCTCGATTACCTCGATGCCGACACCATCGAGGACGTGAAGAGCCTCGAGCCCGAAGAGCCCGGCATCGAGTACGACGAGCCCAACCGCATGCTGTACCTGTGCTGGACGGGAGAGATCGGCCGCAGCTTCCAGAAAGTGCTCGAGGCTGCGCTCGACACGCTGGGGCTCTACGCCGAGGAAGCTGTCGAAGTGGACGTCACCATTTACCAGGACAACGGCGAGCAGGAAGGCCAGCTGCTTTTCGTGGGTCCCACAGCGCTCGCGATCCACGAGGCGCAGCGCCGCTGCATGCTCGAGGACGTCACTGCGATGCTCGGCCGCCAGTTCGACAAGGCCGGCGTCGACGAAGCGCTCGCGGTCGTGAACGACCTCTTCGAGCGCGACTGGAAAGAGAAGGCCGGCCAGCCGAAGAAGGCCGAACGCGCTTTCGAGACCTATACGCGCATGCCTAACCGCAAGAACCTGCACTAGCAAGCTCCGCTCGAGAGCGCACCCAGGTCAGGCGCTTTTCAGGGAGCTCTGAGGAGGGGTGAAGCCCCTCTTCTCATTTTTGGGGGATCCAATGGCAGGGCCGAAATATCCCGGCTTCGACACGCTCTCGCTGCACGCGGGCCAGTCGCCCGATCCGGCCACCGGCAGCCGCGCGGTGCCGATCTACCAGACGACCTCGTACGTATTCCGCGATTCGGATCACGCGGCGTCGCTCTTCAACATGGAGCGGGCGGGTCACGTGTATTCGCGCATCTCGAATCCGACCGTCGCGGTCCTCGAGGAGCGCATGGCGGCGCTCGAAGGCGGCGTGGGGGCCATTGCCGTCGCGAGCGGCCAGGCGGCCCTGCACCTTGCGGTCGCTACAATCCTCGACGCGGGCCACCATGTGGTGGCGTCGAATTCGCTCTACGGGGGGTCGCACAACCTTCTGGGCTACACGCTGAAGCGTTTCGGCATCGAAACCACGTTCGTCGATCCGAGGAGCCTCAGCGCCTGGAAGGCCGCCATCCGACCGAACACGCGCTTGCTGTTCGGCGAGACGCTCGGCAACCCGGGGCTGGACGTGCTGGACATTCCCGCCGTCTCCGCGATCGCGCATGAGAACGGCGTGCCGCTGCTGGTGGACTCCACGTTTACGACGCCCTACCTCATGCAGCCCTTCGCGCTCGGCGCGGACCTGCTTTACCACTCGGCCACCAAGTTCCTCGGCGGTCACGGGACCGCGATCGGCGGGGTGATCGTCGATTCGGGCCGATTCGACTGGGATGCCTCTGGCAAGTTTCCGCAGCTCACGGCGCCCTATGCGGGCTTCCATAACATGGACTTCGAGGAGGAGTCGGGCACGCGCGCCTTCCTCCTGCGGGCAAGGCGCGAAGGCTTGCGCGATTTCGGCGCGTGCATGGCGCCGATGAACGCATTCCAGATCCTGCAGGGCATCGAAACCTTGCACCTGCGCATGCCGCGTCACGTGGAGAACACGCGCAAGGTGGTCAGGTTTCTCGGCGAGAACGCGATGGTCGAGTCGGTGGGCTACCCCGAGCTGGCCTCGCACCCGGACCATGCGCTCGCGCAAAAGCTGCTGCCCAAGGGGTGCGGCGCGGTGTTTTCCTTCAACCTGAAGGGCGGGCGGCCCGCGGGCAAGCGGTTCATCGAGAGCCTGCGCATCTTCTCGCACCTTGCAAACGTGGGCGACGCGAAGTCGCTCGTGATCCATCCCGCCTCGACGACGCACTACCGCATGGACGACGAGGCGCTCGAGAGGGCCGGCATTACGGCCGGTACAGTGCGCCTTTCGATCGGGCTGGAAGACGCTGACGACCTCGTTGAAGACCTTTCGCGCGCGCTCAACGATGCACAGCGGGATGCACAGCGGGATGCACAGCGGGATGCGCAGCGGGATGCGCAGCGCACCCTGAAATAGGCGGCCGCGATGGATTTCAGCGTCGATGGAAGAAAGGCGTACGCGTATACCGCCGCGCATGAGCTGGATGCGTCCAGGCCCTCGCTGCTGTTCGTGCATGGCGCGGGGCTGGATCACAGCTGGTGGGGGCTGCAAAGCCGCTATTTCGGCTATCACGGGTGGAATGTCCTGGCGTGCGACCTGCCGGGCCATGGCCACTCGGAGGGCGCGCCCCTGGAGAGCGTGGGCGAATGCGCCGAGTGGGCGATCAAGCTGCTGGACAGCGCGGGGATGGGCAAGGCGAGCTTGGTCGGGCACAGCATGGGCTCCCTCATCGCGCTCGAGTGTGCCGCACGCTATCCCGAGCGCGTCGAACGCATCGCCCTGCTGGGCACCGCGTTCCCGATGAATGTGTCGGACGCATTCCTCGAGGCGGCGCGCAACAACGACCAGAGCGCCTACGATATGGAAACGATCTGGGGCCACGCGCCGAAAGCGGCGTTCGGGGCCAATCCGAATCCCGGCATGTCGATGTACGGGGACACGCTTGCGCGGCTGGCGAGGCTCGCGCCGGGCGTGCTGCATGCCGACCTCAAGGCGTGCAAGGAGTACGCGTCCGGTTTGGAGAGCGCAGCGCGCATCCGGTGCCCGGCAATGGTGATCATGGGTGGCAACGACATGATGACCCCGCCCAAGGCCGCCGCTTCGCTCCTCAAAGCGCTGTCGGGTGCCACTTCGGTCTCGATCCCACCTTCGGGACACTCGCTGATGGCGGAGGCTCCCGATGCGACACTGGACGCGTTGATCCGGTTCTTCGCTGTTCCGGTTTGAGCCGATTGTGAAGTTTGTTGCGGCCGGGCATCGTGTCGGGTGTCTTGGGCGATAATCCGTTCCCATGGCCGCGACGCAACCGCAATCTGCACCGGGACCCGGCAAGGCCGGAGCGCCTCCCGCTCCGGTTCACAAGGTCCCGAAGCTCCGCCAGGACATCAAGCTCTATCCCGGTCCGCGCCACCGCGACGGATCGCCCAGCTGGCGCATCCTCGATCCGGTGCGGAACCGGTTCTTCGAGATCGGTTGGCTCGAGTTCGAGCTCCTTGCGCGCTGGACGGAGCAAAGGCCGGTCGATGAGCTGATCGCGCATGTCGAGGCGGAAACGCCGCTGCGGCCGACCGAGGATGAAGTGCTGGCTTTCATGCAGTTCCTCGAGTCCGGCCAGCTCGTGGTGCCCGCCGGCAAGGAGGAGCGCTCGCGGCTGCGCGAACGCTGGATGGGCGGCGTGAAGCCCTGGTACGAGCAGGCTTTCCACAACTACCTGTTCTTCCGCCTTCCGCTGGTGCGTCCGGACAAGTTCCTCGAGCGCACGCTGCCGTTTGCGGAGCTGTTTTTCACGCGCAGCTTCTTCACGATCGTGTTCGGCGTTTTCGTGCTCGATCTCTACCTCATCTCCCGCGAATGGGACGAGCTGCGCAGGGCTTTCGCGTATTTCTTCAACCTGCAGGGCGGGCTCTATTTCCTGGTGGCGGCCACGTTCTCCAAGATCCTGCACGAGTTGGGGCACGGGTATGCGGCCAAGCGCTACGGGGTGCGGGTGCCGACCATGGGTATCGCCTTCCTGGTGATGTGGCCATTCCTGTACACCGACGTGGGCGAAACATGGAAGCTCGCCGATCGCAGGAAGCAGCTCGTGATTGCGTCGGCCGGGATGGCGACGGAGCTTGCGCTTGCCTGCTTCGCGACGCTCTTCTGGACGATTACGCCCGAAGGGCCGACAAAGAACGTCCTGTTCATCCTGGCAACCACGACGTGGGTCATGACGCTGGCGGTGAACGCGAGTCCTTTCATGCGCTTCGACGGCTACTTCGTGATGTCCGATGCGCTCGATTTCCCCAACCTGCACGAGCGCAGCGGCGCCGCCGCACGCTGGTGGATCAGGCGGACTTTCTTCGGTCTGCGCGAGCCGCTGCCGGAGCCGACTTTCACCGCCATGCAGCGCGTCGGGCTGGTCATTTTCGCCATGGTGACCTGGATCTACCGGCTCGTCGTCTTCCTCGGCATTGCGCTGATGGTGTACCACCTGTTCTTCAAGATCCTCGGCATCATCATGATGCTGGCCGAGCTCGTCTGGTTCATCTTCATGCCGGTGTGGTCGGAGGTCAGCTATCTCTGGAAGAAGCGCGGCCAGGTGCGGTTGCAGATCTCGCCGCTTTCGATGGTCTTGGGCCTTGTGCTGCTGGTCGTGTGGCTGGTGCCGGTGACCAACCAGATGACGGCGCCCGCAGTGCTGCGGGTCGCGCACGAGCAGCCGGTTTACGCCCCGTTTGCGGCGCAGATCAAGTCGGTCGACGTCCGTCCTGGCCAGGTGGTAGAGCGTGATCAGGTGCTCATCACGCTCGATGCGCCGGAACTTGCCGTGCGCACGCAGAAAGCCGCGATTTCGCTCGCGAGCGCGCGCTCCGAGTCGCTGACTTCGGCAGCCAGCGGCAAGCTGCAGGAACGCAGGCTGGTCCTGCTGGAGCAGATCGCTGAAGCCCTTGCCGAGCAGAAGTCGGTCGAAGAGGAACTGGAGCTGCTCACCGTCCGGTCGACGATGCGCGGCGTGGTGCGCGACATGTCCGCGCAGATTGTGCCCGGGAGGACCATCGGCACCCGCGAGCTCATGATGCGCATCGCCGCGCCCGGGCCGGCAATCATAGAAGCCTACGTGGGCGAATCGAGCGTGGAGGCGATTCAGATCGGCCAGGTAGTTAAATTCGTCTCCTCGCGGCCGGGGGCGCCCTCGGTGAGGGGGGTGGTGAAGTCCATCGACACCACCGGCAGCAAGCAGGTCAGCCGCGCGCTGCTGGTGTCTCCCCACGGGGGCGACATCGCTGCGGTCCTGGATCGCCGGGGCGTAGCCCAGGCGCAGGACCCCGTCTACAGGGTCCTGATCGAGCCGATCGGTGACATCGGCTCCCTGCGCTCGATCGAGCGGGGCACCGCCCGCATCGAGACCAGCCTCGTGCTGGTCGCGCAGAACTTCGCCTCCCGCGCCTTGTCCATCCTGGTCCGGGAAAGCGGGTTCTGACCCACGGCGGGAAGCCTTTCCCGCCCTAACCGCCCGAAAGGGCAGCCCAAGCGTCTTTTCCGGCCCCATCAGGGGCTGTTTTCCATGACGAAGTTTTGCGTATTCGATGCCAATAATTCCCTGAAACCAAAGGGTTTGCCCTTGGATATCGGGATAACAGTCGACTAGAATGGCAGGTATCCTTGTAAGTTGGGATAACTCCCTGAGTTTTAGGGTTAATTGAGCGTCACGCGGGGTAAGCGACATGAGCAAAAAAGACAAGCCGTCGGCAAACGTTGCCGGCTCCGGCAAACCGGCTGCCAAAGCCAAACGCACGCGCAAAACGCTGGTCCGGAAAACCCGGTACCTCGCGCTAGAGCAGCGCATCGTTTTCGACGGGGCGCTTGCGGCGGATATTGTCGACAAGAACGCGTCGGTGGATGCCGCGAAGACTTCGACTGTCGCGCCCGAGTCCACGCTACCCGCGGTCGACTGGCTGCAGTCGAAATCCGAGACATCGAATGCGGCCGGCGACCGGTCATCGGCTTCGGCTGCGGCAGACAAAGCGCTCGCCGACGCTCAGCGCAGGGACACCTCAGACCGCGCGATCGTTGCTCCCATATCGGGGTCGGAGCGGCAGTCGACGGAGCTTCTTTTCGTCGACGGTGGTATCAAGGGTTTCCAGCAATTGCTGGAGGGGGTGCGTTCAGAAGTTGAGGTGATCGTTCTTGATCCGTCGCGCGATGGCTACGCGCAGATTACCGAAGCGCTGGCCGGACGCAGCGGCGTCATGGCTCTTCATCTTGTGACCCACGGCGAGCCGGGACGCGTGGCGATCGGCAACGGCGCCCTATCGGTGCAGGGCCTCGACGAGCATGCCGCCCAAGTGCAGGCTTGGGCCGCCAGCCTGTCCCCCGGTGCAGACTTCCTGATCTACGGCTGCGATGCCGGAGCGGGTATGCAGGGCCAGAGCCTGCTGAACGCACTTTCGTCGGCAACCGGCGCGGATGTGGCCGCCTCCGAGAATCTCACCGGATCCGGGCCCATGGGCAGCGACTGGACGCTGGAAGTGAGCAGGGGCGAGATTCTGACCCACTTCTTTGCCGATCCGGCCAACATGGCCGCGTTCGAATCGGTGCTTGCGCAAGCCAACATCGATCTGAACGGTCCAGCGCTTTACAACATATCCGAAACCTTCGACACGGCCACCTACGGCGGAGGCAGCAATTGGGCCAGCGGGTGGGCGGAATTCGATGCTTCGCCGACCCGCTTTCTCAATCCAGGCGGGTCCACCAACAGCGACAACAGCCCGCTGTCGGGCAACATCGTCTACGGCACCAGTGCAGGCGTCGGCGGCGGCAATGAGATCGCCTTTATCGGACACAGCAACCAGTACGGCGACTTCTTGCAGCGCGAGGTGAACCTGCGCGCCTATGAATCGGCCATTCTGAGCTTCGACTATCGGATGGTGAACCTCGAATCCGACGATCTGATCGAAGTGAGCATTTCTAAGAACGCCGGCGCGAACTTCTTCTCTCTCGGGACGCTGAATTATGCAGCCACCGGGACCACCACGCTCAGTTTCGACGTTTCCAACTACATCTCCGACCAGACGGTGGTCCGGTTCTCGGTGAAAACCGGCTTCACCACGAACGATGACCGCTTCTTTTTCGACAACGTCTCGTTCGTCGCTGACGGCGACAACTTCTCCAACACTTTCGTCGAGGACGGATCCGCTGTCGCCATCGCTGGCGCATCAACACTCATTACGGATGCCGACGCCGGGCAGCAATTGACCGGTTCCACCATCACCCTGACCAACCCGAAGACGGGAGATGTGCTTGCACATGGCGCGCTGCCGTCAGGGATCACCGCCAGCATCAATGGCGCAGGGACAGTGGTGACGCTGTCCGGGACGGCTTCCGCCGCCGACTATGCAACTGCGCTCAAGGCCATCACTTTCAGCAATACCGATGGTCGTCCGGATACGTCCATGAGGGTGATCACAGTCACGGTTACGGATGCAGGTGCCGAAACCAGCCTCCCGGCCACGGCCTACGTGAAGGTTACGGCCATCGACGACCCGACCGATGCGGTCGACGATGTATTCACCGCGCCGTCCTACGGAACGTTCGTCGGCAATGTGATGCTGAACGACAGCGATCTGGACACCGCAGGTCTTACCGTTGATACCACCCTGGTCACCAATCCCACGAACGGAGTGGTGGTGATGAATTCCGACGGAACCTTCTCGTATACCCCGAACGCCATCGTTCCGGGTGGCTATGTCGACACCTTCAGCTACAAGCTGGTGAGTCTGGCTCAGGTGCCGGGCGCCAACTACGAATACTGGTCGGAAGTGCCCCCGGGCTGGACCAGCACTACAGGATTGTCGGCCCTTGCCGGTGGTGCGATCTACAGCACGCTCGGTTCCGCGGACAACAGCGGTTACCTCGAAAGCGGTTTCAACGTCGACGAAGCTGCCGGCGACAGCGGCGATACGGACCTGGACAATTTCATTGTCCGGTTCACCAGCCAAGTAACTGTGACAACCGCGGGCACATACACTTTCTGGTCGGGTTCGGATGACGGCTCGATTCTGTATGTGAATGGCCAGCCCGTCGTGACAAACGATGGCGCGCACGCATGGATCGAAGCCAGCAACACGATCACTCTCGGGTCCGGTAACCACATCATCACCGTGGACTTTTTCGAGGTAGGGGGCCAGGAAGACCTGATGGTTTCCTACTCAGGCCCCGATACCGGCGGATTGAAGACGGACCTCAACAACGTCGGCGGTGTGCTCGCGCCGACCTTCGACACCGCGACGGTTACCATTAACGTAATCGATGGCGGGCCGCGGGTTGCGTTGGGCGGCAACTTGAATGCCGCCGATGCCTTCGCCAGCCAGAGCTACGGCAACAACAGCGGGACGGTCAACTGGACGGGCAACTGGACCGAGTCGAACGACGACGCCAGCGCCACCGCCGGCCAGATTCGCATCCTTGTCGCCGGGACCCTGCAGATACAGGACACGGCTGCGGGTTCGGCGTCGTCTATCGCTCGTGGCATCGACATGCTGGCGGTATCGGGCACCGCACCCGGGCGCGTTGGTACCACCCTCAGTTTCGACTACAACGCGACCAGCCTTACGTCAGGCAAGGTCGATGTCCAGATGTCGGCCGATGGCGGCGCGACCTGGACCACGGTGGGTTCGATCGACTCGAGCATCCTTGCCAAGACTGGCTCCAAGACCTACGACATCTCGAATTTCGCGGTCAGCAATGCGCAGTTGCGCTTGGTTGCACAGGATGGGGTGACGCAGCCTCTGACCATCGACAATGTTCGCATCGACCAGTATCAGGTCAATCGCTCTGCGTCGTTCACCGAGAACGGGTCGCCAGTGGCCATCGCTTCGGCCACGACGGCCATCGCCGATCCCACGGGAGACAGCCTTTCGGGAGCGATCATCGCGTTGACCAATGCGCAGGCGGGAGACGTGCTGAGTTACGGCACGTTGCCGGCCGGAATCACCGCGAGCGTAAGCGGCAATGTGCTGACTTTGACCGGGACTGCCTCGCGTTCGGACTACGCGGCTGCATTGCAACAGGTCTATTTCGGCAACGCCAGCGATGCAATCGCCACCGTCAGCCGGACCATCAACGTTACCGTCACCGATGTTTCCGGAATCGTTTCCAACACAGCTGTGGCGACAATCGCGATTACCGCCATTAACGACGCTCCCGGGGGCACCGATCGTGCCATGACCTTGGTCGGCACCGGTTCGCCCTACCTCATCAAGCAGTCCGATTTCGGCTTCACCGACATCGATGGCAACAGCCTGAATCGAGTCAGGATCACCACCGTACCGTCCTCCGGCGGCACGGTGCAGTGGTGGAACGGCACCACCTGGACGACCGTAACTGCAGGGCAGTATGTGACTGCCGCCGACATCAGCGCGAACCTGCTGCGCTTCAATCCCAGCGCAACAGGCCTGGCCAGCTTTACCTTCCAGGTGGAGGACAACGGCTCCGGCAGCGGAGCGAATCAGAATCTCGACCCCACGGCCAATGCTTTCGCCATCTCGGTGGTGGCGTCCAATACGGCCCCGGGTCTTTCGGGCAATTTGACGCTGGCGTCCGGGACCGAAGACGTTTTTGCCGCGCCGTCGCGGACCATCAGCCAGTTGTTGACCGACAGCAGCGCGAGCTTCAGCGATCCTGATTCGGGGGCGAGCCTGGCCGGAGTCGCGATCACGGCAAACACCGCGATCGCCGGCACTCAAGGCGCCTGGCAGTACTCGACCGACGGAACGAATTGGCACGCTGTCGGAACGGTCGCCGAAGGGGCCACCGCTCTTTCGCTTTCGGCATCAACACAGCTGCGCTTCGTGCCAGTGGCTGACTACAACGGCTCGCCGCCCGCACTGACAGTGCGGGCACTGGACAATACCTATAACGGCGGGTTCACCAGCGGAGCGACGCGCGTAAACGTCGATACCACGACCCGGGGCGGCTCGACGCCCATCGCGAGCACCTCGCGTACCGTTAGCACGACCGTCGTTGCAGTCAATGACGCGCCAGTAATGACCGCTGCGTCGCCCTCGCTGACGACGATCACGGAAGATCAAACCGGCAACAATCAGTTGGTTTCCACCGTTCTGGCCTCGACTGTGAGCGATGTCGACTCAGGAGCGGTGCAGGGGATCGCAGTCATTGGCGCCGGTGGGGCCAGCGGAACCTGGCAATACTCGACAAACGGTTCGACCTGGATCGATATCGGCGCTGTCGATACCGGTTCGGCGCTGCTGCTGCGCGCCACCGATCATGTCCGATTCCTTCCCGATGGCAAGAATGCCGGCACGGGTTCGCTCATGTACCGCGCCTGGGACCAGAGTTCGGGCACCTTCGCGACCAAGGTCGACACGTCTGTCAGCAGCGGCACCAGTGCGTTCTCCGCCGTCATCAATACTCTTTCCGCGGCAACGACCGGCCTGAATGACGCGCCTGTACTCGCCGATACGGTCCTTGCGCTTGCGGTGGCCATGGATTCGGCCGCCCCTGCCGGAGCAGTAGGTTCTCCGATCTCTGCCTTTTCGGGCGGAATCTCGGATGTAGACGCGGGCGCGGTAAAGGGCATTGCAATCACCGCGGCGGACACCACCAACGGGACCTGGTACTACACGACCAACGGCGGCACTACGTGGACCTCGGTGGGGACGGTCAGCAATACCAGCGCGCTATTGCTGGCCAACAATGCGAACACGCGGCTTTATTTCGCTCCCAATGCGGGCTACACCGGCACCAGTTCGGCGCTAACCCTGCGTGGCTGGGACCAGACATCAGGCACGGCGGGCAACAAAGTAACTACCGCTAGCAATGGCGGCACTACTGCTTTCTCGAGCGCCACTGACACGATCAGCCTGATGGTGAGCGCGCCGCCGCGCCTTGATCTGGATGCGAGCAGTTCGAGCCAGACGGCTACCGACAGTTTCGGCAGCGGCGGCTATTCCGGAGGGTCGGGAGGAGCGATTCCTTGGGCCGGTGATTGGGTCGAGAGCGATGCTGGAGGCGGCGGGGCAACCGGGGGAGATGCGCGAATCGACAGCAACAGGATCCGCCTGACCGACAGCTCGGGCACCGGGGGCACGGCCGCCAGCCGGGCGAGTCTCCAGCGTGCCGTGGACCTTTCCAGTTACATCAATGCTTCCCTATCTTTCGACTTCTCCAGCAGCGGCAACCTGGACAACCCGGATACTTACGTCGTGGAGGTGTCGCGCGACGGTGGCGCGAGCTTTTCCACGCTGGGTTCATATTCAAACGATGTCTCGGGAACGCAGACGCTCAGCCTCGCCGGGTATGAGTCGTCAAACACCGTCATTCGTTTCCGCCTGACAGCGGATTTCGACAACAATGAATACGTCTATGTCGACAATGTTGCAATAACCGCGCAACCAAGCGGATATTCAGCCACCTTCACTGAAGGCGGCGCAGGCGTGGCGATAGCCGACGCCGATACCACCATTACCGACGACGGCACGAACATCTTCGGGGCGACGATCACAGTCGCCAACGCCCAGGCGGGTGATCTTCTTTCCATCGCAGGCTCGTTGCCAGCAGGCATTACTTTGGATGCCGCATCGACATCCACCACGCTGATCCTCACGGGCTCCGCCACGAAGGCGAACTATGAAACGGCCATAGAGGCGATCCGTTACAGCAACTCCAGCATCGCTCCGAACACCACCAACCGAACGGTGACCATTTCCATAGCCGACGAATCGGGACTATCGAGCAACGTCGCGACGAGCATTGTTGGGGTCGTATCGGTCAACGATGCCCCGGTGCTCGCCGACATGGTGGTGGCCCTCAACAGTGTCCCGGAGGACGCCGGGTCGCCTTCCGGAGCGGTCGGGACCCTGGTCTCGGCCTTCATTGGCGGGGTTAGTGATACCGACAGCACTACCCTTGGTATCGCGGTCAGTGCCGTCAACGGAGGGACTCTGTGGTACTCCACCAATAACGGCGGCAGCTGGACGGCGTTCACGCCCAGCGTCGCAGCATCGCGCCTGTTGGCGGCCGACGCGAACACACGAATCTACTTCGAGCCGAGCACCGCGAATTTCAACGGACTCGTAGACCCGGCTATTACCTTCCGCGCATGGGACCAGAGTACGGGCGCCAACGGCGGCACTGCGAATACCGCCTCCACTGGAGGTACCACTGCGTTCTCTTCTGCCACCGACACGGCAGCAATAGTCGTCACCCCTGTGAATGACGCGCCGGTCCTGGGCGATACCGCCTTGGCGCTAGTCGTTGGCCAGAACGCCGGCGCGCCCGTCGGTGCCGTCGGTTCGCCGATTTCCGCATTCACGGGCGGCGTCACCGACGTGGACGCGGGTGCGGCAAAGGGAATCGCGATTACAGCAGCGGTAACGACGAATGGCACGTGGTATTACAGTACTGACAACGGGACAACCTGGACGTCGGTGGGGGCCGTAAGCAACACCAGCGCGTTGCTGCTGGCCGACGACGCCAGCACGCGGCTTTATTTTGCCCCGAACACCGGCTATTCCGGCACCACCTCGCCACTCACACTGCGCGCCTGGGACCAGACATCGGGCACTGCGGGCGCCAAGGTGACCACAGCGAGCAATGGCGGCACTACTGCCTTCTCCAGTTTCGCCGATACGATCAGCGTAACGGTCGCCAGCGCACCGCCCCAGATCGATCTGGATGCGAGCAGTTCCATCCAGACCGCAAGCGACGGCTTTAGCGGGATCAGTTACGCAGGCGCGTCAGGCGGCGCCATCCCATGGCTCGGAAACTGGTTCGAGAACGACCCCGAGGGCGCTTCGCAAAGCGCAGCAGCGGGGGACGTGCAGGTTGTCGCCCAGGGCGGGAGCAATTGGGTGCGCCTCGGAGACGATGGGACGAATAGCGGGGGGACGCCCGCGAACCGGGCCACCATACAGCGTGCCATCGACTTGTCAAAGTACATCAACGCGTCGATGACCCTGGACATCACGACCAGCGGCAACCTGGAGGCCGGAGATAGCTACGATTTCCAGGTGTCGACCGATGGCGGTGCCACCTTTGTTACGTTGGGCACGGGTGCGGACGATGTCACCGCCAATGGGGTCGTCGTCAGTCTTGCAGGATACGAATCGGCCAATACCGTTGTTCGCTTCAGGTTGACGTCGGACTTCAACTCCGGCGAATACGTGTATTTCGACAACATCGTGATCACCGCGCAGCCGACCGGATACTCGGCCACCTTCACCGAAGGCGGGGCGGCGGTGGCGATCGCCGATACCGACACGCTCATTACCGACGACGGCGCGAACATTACAGGCGCGACGATCACGGTAACCAACGCGCAGGCAGGTGACCTGCTTTCGTTGGCGAGTTCGCTTCCAGCAGGGATCAGTATCGACCCGGCGTCTACCTCCACTACGCTGATTCTCACGGGTTCGGCGACCAAGGCGAACTATGCAACCGCGATAGCGGCCATCCGTTACAGCAACACCAGCGACGCCCCTGACACGACCAATCGGTCGATCACGGTCATCGTGCGCGACCCGGGAGGCTCGGCGAGCAATCCGGCCACGAGCATTATTGGCGTGGTGGCGGAAAACGACGCACCTGTGTTGTCCGATACAGTCGTGTCGCTGGGGGGCGTGGCAGAGGACGCTGGCGCACCTTCAGGAGCGGTTGGATCCCTGGTGTCTACGCTGGTGGGGGGGGTAAACGATCCGGACGGTCCAGGAGCCGTCAAGGGCATCGCGGTGACTGTGACCGATACCGCCAACGGCACCTGGTATTACTCAATCAACAACGGCGGAACGTGGACGGCCTTTACGGCAAGCACCGCCACTTCCCGGCTGCTGTCGGCGGATGCTACGACCCGCGTTTACTTCCAGCCCAACGCGAATTTCAATGGCACTGTCGCCACCGGAATCACCTTCCGCGCCTGGGATCAGACGACCGGCAGCAACGGCGGAACTGCAAACACAACGACCAACGGCGGCACCACGGCGTTCTCCAGCGCCACCGACACTGCATCCATTACTGTGACCGCCCTCAATGACGCGCCTGTTGCTTCGGGAAGCGCGACTTTGGCGGCGATCAGCGAAGACGCCGGCAGCCCAGGGGGAGCGACCGTTAACGCCCTGTTCGCCGCAACGTTCGGCGACAGCGCGGACAATCAGACCGGTTCCGGCGGATCGAGCGCTAACAATCTGGCCGGAATCGTCATCGTCGATTACACGACGGATTTGTCGAAAGGAGTTTGGCAGTTTTCGTCCAACGGCACCAGCTGGACGACCTTGGCGTCGACCGTGCCGAGCGTGGCAATTACCCTGCAGGTCACCGATCACCTGCGCTTTGTTCCCAACGCGAACTACGGCGGACCAGCACCCACACTTACGGCAAGGCTGATCGATTCGAGCGGCGGTGCGGTCGTAACAAATGCAAATGTAAACCTGTCCTCCGGCGCTTCATACGGCGGCAGCACGCGCTACAGCGGCAGTATCACGGTGTTGAATACCATGATCACGCCGGTGGCCGATGCGCCGTCGGTGAGCGTGAGTCCTGCTTCGGGAACGGAGGATGGCGCAGCCATCGCCCTGACCTTCAGCGCGTCGCTCATCGACACGGACGGATCCGAATCGATCAGCTACTACACCATCGGCAACGTCCCGGCCGGGGCCAACCTGAGCGCCGGAACGAATCTGGGCGGCGGAGTATGGCAGGTCACTCCGGCGCAGGTGAGTGGCCTCACCCTGACACCTGCTGCCAATTTCAACGGCACCATCAATCTTGCCGTTTCGGCCACCACCACCGAATCGTTGAACAGCGTAACCGGGACGAGCACGCCGCAGACCCTGACGATCACGGTGAGCGCGGTGAACGATGCGCCGGTGCTGGGCAGCGGGACGCTTGCGGCGGTGAACGAGGACACGGCGAGCCCTGCGGGGCAGGCGGTGAGCGCGATCTTCGCGGGTCAGTTCAGTGACATTGATGCGGGCGCGAGCCTGGCCGGTGTGGCGATTGTGGGGAACACGGCCAACGCGGGCACCGAAGGGGTGTGGCAGTACTCGACGAATGCCGGGACGAACTGGTTTGCGGTGGGGACGGTGGCCGAGGGGGCGACGGCGCTGGCGGTGAACGGTGGGACGCTGATCCGGTTCGTGCCGGTTGCGAACTACAACGGCGCCCCGCCCAGCCTGGTGGTGCGCGGGCTGGACAACAGTTACGTGGCGAGCTTCTCGACGACGGCGGGCAGCGAGACGCGGGTGACGGTCAACACGACGACCACGGGCGGGACGACGGCGATTGCGGCGGCGACGGCGAACATCGCGACGACGGTGAGCGCGGTGAACGATGCGCCGGTGCTGGGCAGCGGGACGCTTGCGGCGG
>CAZZDV010000009.1:0-1354 GCA_964652785.1 uncultured Bordetella sp. | reverse complement strand
TGCGGCGGCGACGGCGAACATCGCGACGACGGTGAGCGCGGTGAACGATGCGCCGACGATCGGCAACGTGGCCGACATTGCGTTCACGGAGTCGGCGGGCACGGGCACGCAGAACCTGAGCTCCTCGGGGACGGTGAGCTTCGATGACATCGACACGAACGACGTGGTGGACATCGGCGTTGCGCTGACGATGCCTGCGGTGTGGAGCGCGGGGACGATCCCGCCCGCACTGAAGACGTTGCTCGAGTCGGGGTTCAGCGCGAGCGTGACGGATGCGGCGGCCCCGGGCACGACGCCCTGGACGTACACGGCCAACGCTGCGGCGCTGGACTTCCTGAAGGCGGGCGAGACGATCACGCTCACCTTCACGCTGACGGCCACCGACAGCGCGAACGCGACGGCCACCGACACGGTGACGGTGACGATCACGGGGACGAACGACGCGCCGGTGTCGAGTAACGACTCGCTTACCACGAGCGAAGACACGCCAGTGGTGCTGACGATCAATGACTTCGGCACCTACAGCGACTTGGAGGGCACAGCGATTGCGTCGGTGCAGATCACGGCGCTCGCAAGCGACGGGGTACTGCAGTACGACAGCACGGGCGCGGGCAACTGGGTCTCGGTGACGGTCAACCAGACCATCACGAAAGCGCACATCGACGCAGGGCGGGTGCGCTTCGTGCCCGACGCGAACGAAAGTGGCGCGCCATACGCGTCTGTGAGTTTCAAGGTGAGCGATGGCACGGACCTGAGCGCCTCGTCCTACACGCTGACCCTTGATGTGACGGCTGTGAACGATGCACCAGCCGGTACCAACAAGACGATTACGACAGCGGAAGATACGGCGTATTCGTTTAGCGCCACGGATTTCGGATTCAGCGATTTGCAAGATACCCCGTCACACACCCTTTTGGCGGTGAAGATCACGACAGTGCCGGCCTTGGGCACCCTCAAGCTCTCGGGCGTCGCGGTTACTGCGGGTCAGCTAATTGCCGCGGGAAACATCGGGAACCTTACCTACACGCCTGACGCCGACGCTTATGGCGCGTCGTTTGCAAGCTTTACGTTCCAGGTCCAGGATAGCGGCGGCACTGCCGCAAGCGGCGTGGATCTAGACCAGAGCCCGAATATCATCACGGTTGACGTGACACCGGTGAGCGATGCGCCGGCCGGAGCGGACAAGACCGTTACGACGCTTGAGGACACCGCCTACGCCTTCAGCGCCGCCGACTTCGGATTCAGCGATCCGGGGGACAGCCCGTCTGACACCTTCGTGGCAGTGAGAATCGCAACGGTGCCTGTGTCGGGGACGCTCAAGTTGTCGGGCGTTGCAGTGACTGCGGGTCAGATG
>CAZZDV010000008.1:37760-47436 GCA_964652785.1 uncultured Bordetella sp. | reverse complement strand
GGTTCATCTCGATGACGATCATGCGGCCGTCTTCGGGGTTGATCGCGAACTGAACGTTGGAGCCGCCGGTATCGACGCCGATCTCGCGCAGCACGTTGATCGATGCGTCGCGCATGATCTGGTATTCGCGGTCGGTCAGCGTCTGCGCCGGGGCTACCGTGATCGAGTCCCCGGTGTGCACGCCCATCGGATCGAGGTTCTCGATCGAGCAGACGATGATGCAGTTGTCCTTGCGGTCGCGGACCACTTCCATCTCGAACTCTTTCCAGCCGATCAGGGATTCCTCGATCAGGAGTTCCTTGGTCGGCGAGGCTTCCAGCCCCCGCTCGCAGATCGCCACGAACTCCTCGCGGTTGTAAGCGATGCCGCCGCCCGAGCCGCCCATCGTGAACGACGGGCGGATCACCACCGGGTAGCCGAAGGCCGCCTGCACCTGCAGCGCCTCTTCGAGCGAATGCGCTATCGACGAACGCGCCGAGGCCAGGCCGATGCGGGTCATCGCCTGCTTGAATTTCTCGCGGTCCTCGGCCTTGTCGATGGCCTCGCGCCTGGCGCCGATCATTTCCACGCCGTGCTTTTCGAGCACGCCGTGCCTGGCCAGGTCGAGCGCGCAATTGAGCGCCGTCTGCCCGCCCATCGTCGGCAGCAGCGCATCGGGCTTTTCGCGCTCGATGATGCGCTCGACCGTCTGCCAGGTGATCGGCTCGATGTAGGTGGCGTCGGCCATCTCCGGGTCGGTCATGATCGTCGCCGGGTTCGAGTTGACGAGGATCACGCGGAAGCCGTCGCTCTTCAGCGCCTTGCAGGCTTGTGCGCCCGAGTAGTCGAACTCGCACGCCTGGCCGATCACGATCGGGCCGGCGCCGATGATGAGGATCGACTTGAGGTCGGTACGCTTAGGCATGTGCGCCTTCGAGAGTGCGCTTGCGCGCTTCCATCATCTTCGAGAAGCGGTCGAAGAGGTAGCCGATGTCATGCGGGCCGGGGCTTGCCTCGGGGTGGCCCTGGAAACAGAACGCGGGGCGATCGGTGCGGGCGAGGCCTTGCAGCGATCCGTCGAAGAGCGAGACGTGGGTGGTGCGCAGGTTCGAAGGCAGCGTGTCCGGGTCGACCGCGAAACCGTGATTCTGGCTAGTGATCGCCACTGCGCCGGTGTCGAGGTCCTTGACCGGGTGGTTCGCGCCATGGTGGCCGAATTTCATCTTTACGGTCTTCGCGCCCGAGGCGAGGCCCATGATCTGGTGGCCGAGGCAAATCCCGAACACCGGAATGTCGGTCGTGTCGAGGATCGTGCGCGTTGCGCGGATCGCGTAGTCGCAGGGCTCGGGATCCCCGGGGCCATTGGAGAGGAAGATCCCGTCGGGCTGCAGCGCCAAGGCTTCTTCCGCGCTGGCCTGCGCCGGCAGGACGGTCACATGCGCGCCGCGCTCGCAGAGCAGGCGCAGGATGTTGCGCTTGATGCCGTAGTCATAGGCGACGACATGGAATGGCGGCAGGTCGATCTTCTTGAATCCCTTGCCGAGCCTCCAGGAGCCTTCGCGCCATTGGTACGAAGAGGTCGTCGACACGACCTTCGCGAGGTCCATGCCGGCAAGTCCCGGGAACTTGCGCGCTTCCTGCAACGCGCGATCGATGTCGAGCGCGGCGATCGCCTCGCCCGCCACGATGCATCCGTTCTGCGCGCCTTTTTCGCGCAGCAGGCGCGTGAGCTTGCGCGTGTCGATGTCGGCGATGCCGACCACGCCGCTGCGCTCGAGATAGGCCGGCAGGCTCTCCTGCGAGCGCCAGTTCGAGAGCAGCGAAGGCACGTCGCGAACCACGAGGCCCGCGGCATGGATGCGTGTGGATTCGGCGTCCTCCGCGTTCACGCCGGTGTTGCCGATGTGCGGGTAGGTCAGCGTAACGATTTGCCTGCAGTAGGACGGATCGGTGAGGATTTCCTGGTAGCCCGTCATCGCGGTGTTGAAGACGACTTCGCCGACGGCCAGGCCGGGTGCACCGATACTCCTGCCCTTGAATACCGTCCCGTCGGCAAGGACGAGGGCGGCGGCGGGAATCTGGGACACGAAAACTCCGGGAATAGATACGCGAGTTACAAACGACGAAGCGGGAAAGGCCGCTGGCCTTTCCCGCTTCGGTAAGAAGCGCGGAATTGTACCGCGAAGGACCCCGCGCGGCAACGCAAACCGGAGCTGAAGACCGGTTGCGCGGCTTATCTCAGGCCGAGCACGTCCTGCATGTCGAACAAGCCTTTGTGCTTGTCCCTCAGGAACCTGGCGGCGCGCAACGCGCCCGTGGCGTAAGTCGCGCGGCTCGAGGACCTGACGCTGACTTCGACCCTTTCGCCCATGCCGATGAACATCACCGTGTGCTCGCCGACCAGGTCGCCGCCGCGGATCGCGTGGAACGCGATCTCCTTGCGGTCGCGCTCGCCGGTATCGCCTTCGCGGCCGTGAACGAACACCCTGGCCGGGTCGCGGCCAAGCGCAGAGGCGACAACTTCGCCTAGTTTCAAGGCTGTGCCGGAAGGCGCGTCGACCTTATGGTGATGGTGGGCCTCGATGATCTCGACGTCGTACTCGTCGCCGAGGGCCTTGGCGGCGATCTCGGCCAGCTTGAACGTCACGTTCACGCCGACCGCCATGTTGGGCGCGAACATGATCGCGATCTTTTTGGAGGCCTCGGAGATGCGCGCCTTCTCGGCCTCCGAAAAGCCGGTCGTGCCGATGATCATTTTCTTGCCGAGCCTCAGGCAGCCGTCGAGGTGCGCAAGCGTGCCGGCCGGTCGGGTGAAATCGATGATCGCATCCGATTGGGCGAGCGCGGCGTCGATGTCGGTGCCGACCTGCACGCCGGTCGCAACGCCGACGAAGTCGCCTGCGTCCCGGCCGATCAGCGCCTGGCCGGGCTGGTCCAGCGCCGCGCTGAGCTCGAGCGACTCATCCTTGAGCACGCACTCGATCAGCGTGCGCCCCATACGCCCCGAGCTGCCGGCGATTGCTATCCTCACGCGAGCCTCCTTGTTACTTCTTTTCCGCGTTCTTCGCGGCGGCCTGGTCGGCCGCAGGCTTTGCCGCCGGCGCGGGCGCCGCGACCGGCAGGTTCTCGCCGGTAAAGCGCTTGAGCTTGTTCTCTTCGAAGAACACCGTGAGATGGCGCCTTTCCTTCCGGCCATCCCCGAGTTCGCGGTAGAAAACATAGTCCCAGCGATCGGCGTGGAAGACATCGGTGACCAGCGGCGTGCCGAGCACGAAGCGGACCTGCTCGCGCGTCATGCCCTCCTTGAGCTGGGCCACCATTTCGCCCGACAGGAAATTGCCCTGCTGGATGTCGATGCGAAAAGGCTTCAAGGAGCCGAGCGTCGGCATCGAAGGCAACTCGGGAAGGTAGCTGCACGCGGGCAGCGCTGCGGCCATTGCCGCCGCAAGCAGCGTGCGCGCCGCACGCGGGCGCCCGGCAGAATCGGTTCTTGTCACTTCGCGCATTGCGTCCTCGGGTTACTCAGCGCATCGGCCGCGACGTCGCGGTTCTTAATTGCGGGAGAATGGCTATATGATAGCCGATAGGACTGAAAGTTCCGGTCCGCAGCCGCTGCCGAAACACCGCGCCCGAACGCGAACCCGCATCGATGGACACCTCCCAAAGCCTCAAAGACATCGGCCTCAAGGCCACCCTGCCGCGCAAGAAGATCCTCGAGCTCTTCGAGAACAGCAAGGTCCGCCATCTCTCGGCCGAAGACGTCTACAAGGCTCTGATCTCCGAGGAGATCGACATCGGCCTGGCGACCGTTTACCGCGTGCTCACGCAGTTCGAGCAGGCCGGGCTGCTGTCGCGCCAGCACTTCGAGACCGGCAAGGCGGTGTTCGAGCTGAACGAAGGCCATCACCACGATCACCTCGTGTGCCTGCAGTGCGGACGGGTCGAGGAATTCTTCGACGCGCAGATCGAGGCGCGCCAGAACGAGATCGCTTGGGAAAAGGGATTCGACCTGCATGGGCACTCGCTTGCCCTGTATGCCGACTGCACCAAGCCCGACTGCGTCTACCGCAAGACCCGCTAAGACGCGGAGCCGAATCCGGCGAGCGCGGCGATGCCCATCTTGTCGGGATCCTGCGCGCGTGCCACAGGCGCGAGCTCCCGCGCAAGTGCCAGCATGCCAAGGGCGGCACGGATTGCCCTCGAGTGTTTTGTCAAATAAGGAAACTCAACTGGCATGAAAGCCGCTCTGACAGGCCATTCCTGATAAATAATGTTTCACTTTCAGCGACCGAGAAGTTCCGCGGCATGCTTGCGCGTCGTCGACGTGATCTCGGTGCCGCCCAGCATGCGCGCAAGCTCCTCCACCCGCCCGGCGCGATCGAGTTTGAGCACGCTGGTGCGCACCCGGTCCTTGCCGCCCGCCTTGGCCACCGTCCACTGATCGTCGCCCTGCGCAGCGACTTGCGGAAGGTGGGTCACCGCAAGCACCTGCCGGTTGCTGCCCAATGCCTTCAGGGATCGGCCCACGATTTCGGCTACCGCGCCGCCGATGCCGCTGTCGATCTCGTCGAACACGAGGGTCGCAACCGGCGAAGATTTGCTCGCGACCATCTGCAGCGCGAGGCTGATGCGCGAGAGCTCGCCGCCCGAAGCCACCTTGCCAAGCGGCCTCAGCGGCAGGCTCGGATGCGAGGCGACTTCGAACACGACATCCTCCAGCCCGTGTGCCGCGGGCTCGTCCAGCCGCGGCAGCTGGACCGCGAAGCGTCCGCCGCCCATCGCGAGCTCCTGCATGCCTTCGGTCACCGCTTTCGACAGCCCGGATGCGGCGGTCCTGCGTTTCTCGGACAAGCGCTTTGCAAGCACGAGGTACGCCTCTTTGGAGGCCGCCACCTGTTTCTGCAGCGCCTCGGGGTTGGCTGCGAGCTCGAGCTCGGCGAGCCGCTGCTCGAGGTCCTGCGCGAGCTGCGGGAGATCCGCGGGCTTAACGCGGTACTTGCGGCCGGCCGCATGCAGCGCCTCCGTTCGCGCCTCGACCGAGCGCAGGGCCTCGGGATCGAGTTCGATCCTGGATGCGTAGTTGCGCAACTCGCGCGCCGCTTCGGCGACCTGCGCCTCCGCGGACTCGAGCATTTCGACGATCGGCACGAGGATCGCATCGTGACCGGACAAGCCGCGCATCCGGGCGGCGACCGCCGAGAGCCTGACCAGCGTCGCGTCCTCGGCTTCGGACAAGGCTTCGAGCGAAGACTCCACCCCGGCGACGAGGCTGGAGCCATGCGCGAGCCGCGAATGCTCGGCCGAGAGCGCATCCCACTCGCCCTCCGATGGCGCAAGGCGCTTGAGCACGGTGACCTTGTCCTGCAGCTCGGCGCGTTCGAGTTCGCGCTGGGCGTGTTGTTCCGCGGCCTCGGCCGCGAGCGCTTCGAGCCGCCGCCACGCGCGCCAGGCTTCCGCGGACTGGCGCGCCAGATCCTCGATGCCAGCGTGTCCATCCAACAAAGCACGTTGCGCAAGCGGCCGCATCAGCGACTGGTGCGCATGCTGGCCGTGGATGTCGACCAGGTACTCGCCCACTTCCTTCAACTGGCTGAGAGTGGCCGCACGTCCATTGACGAAAGCGCGCGACCGGCCGGTCCGGTCGATCACGCGCCGCACGAGCAGCGCGCCCGGATCGCCGCCGAGTTCGCTTTCCTCGAGATACTTTTCGAGCGGGCCGCCCTTACCGACCTCGAACTCCGCCGCGAGTTCGGCGCGCTCGGCGCCCTCGCGGACCACGCCGGCGTCCGCGCGCCCGCCGACCAGGAGCTCGATCGCATCGACGAGAATCGATTTCCCCGCGCCGGTTTCGCCGGTCAGCACGGTGAATCCCCGCGCAAGATCGAGCTCGACCGAATCGACGATCACGAAATCGCGGATCGCGAGGCTGCGCAGCATCAGCCCGCCGGCTGCGCCTTGTCGATCGACTCGCTCCAGCGAAGCTTCTCGCGCAACATGACGAAATAGCTGTAACCGGGCGGGTGCACGAACCGGATCGCGTCCTTGGACCTGCGCAACTTCAGGCGATCGCCCTCGACGAGATCGGCAAGCGCCTGCCCGTCGAAATGCGCGCGCGCATCGACCGCATGCAGCAGCACGATCTCGATCACGCTGCGGTCGCTGATGCTCACCGGACGGGCCGAGAGCGTATGGGGATACAGCGGCACCAGCGCAAACGCGGGCAGCGACGGATGCAGGATCGGCCCCTGCGCCGAAAGCGCATAGGCCGTCGACCCGGTCGGCGTTGAGACGATCACGCCGTCGGAGCGTTGCGTGTAGACGTACTGCCCGTCGATATGGATCTCGAACTCGATCAGGCGCCCTTCCGCGCCCTTGTTGACGACGGCGTCGTTTAGCGCAAGCGTCTTCAGCAGCACCTTGCCGTCCCGCGTCAACTCGGCGTCGATCAGCGAGCGCTCTTCCATCGAATACTGTCCGGCCAGGATCGCGCCGATCGACTTGCGCATGTCGTGCAGCGCAATGTCGGTCATGAAGCCCAGGCGGCCCTGGTTGATGCCTACGACGGGCACGCGGTAACGCACCAGGTTGCGCGCGGCGGCGAGCATCGTCCCGTCACCCCCCACCACGATGGCGAGATCGGCGCCGGCGCCGATCTCCGCATAGCCCGCCGCGCGGGAGGTGGCGCCGATGCTGCTGGCGGTTTCCTGCTCGACCATCACTTCGCAGCCCTGCTCGGCCAGGAAACCGGCCAGCGCATGGAGCGACTCGGCGACTTCGGCGCTCTGGAACTTGCCGATCAGTGCGATGCGGCGAAATGCGGGTTTCGACCCTGCGGTTTTCATCGTGCGATTTAACCACACCCCCCAGTCGAAGTGAACGACGCCCCGGGCGCGGCACACGGTGTGTAAAATGGTCCGCATGCTAGACAAACGCGCACAGGTGCTGCTGAAGACGCTCATCGAGCGTTACATCACCGAGGGCCAGCCGGTGGGCTCGCGCACGCTGTCGAAGTACTCGGGACTCGACCTCTCCCCGGCCACCGTCCGCAACGTAATGTCCGATCTCGAGGACATGGGCTTCATCGTGAGCCCGCACACCTCGGCGGGACGGGTGCCCACGCCCGCGGGCTACCGGTTCTTCGTCGACACGCTGCTGATCACCAAGCCTCTCGAATCGGCCGAGCTCCACCATCTCGAGGACAGCCTGCACCCGGACAATCCGCAGCGCGTCATCCTTTCGGCGTCCAACCTGCTCTCGCAGCTCACGCAGTTCGCTGGCGTGGTCATGACGCCGCGCCGCAGGGCAGTGACCTTCCGGCAGATCGAGTTCCTGCGCCTGTCCGAAAAGCGCGTCCTGCTGATCGTCGTCACGCCCGAGGGCGACGTGCAGAACCGCATTCTCGTCACCGAGCGCGAGTACGGCGCAACCGAGCTCATCGAAGCCGCCAACTACATCAACCAGAACTATTCCGGCCAGAGCTTCGAGGACGTCCGCACGCGGCTGCAGTCCGAGCTGTTCGAGTTGCGCAAGGACATGTTCAGCCTCATGAGCGCGGCGCTCGAGGCCGGCGGCCGCGCGGTGACCGAAGGCAGCGAGCCGTACGTGATTTCGGGCGAGCGCAACCTCCTCTCGGTGCAGGACCTGTCGTCGGATGTCACGCGGCTCAAGCAGTTGTTCGAGCTTTTCGAGCGCAAGTCGTCGCTGGTGCAGATCCTGGACCTTTCATTGCGCGGTCACGGCGTGCAGATCTTCATCGGCGGGGAGACCGGCGTCACCGCCCCCGACGAAGTCAGCGTGGTCACCGCGCCCTACAAGGTCGACGGCGAAGTGGTCGGCACGGTCGGCGTGATCGGCCCGACGCGCATGGCCTACGATCGCGTGGTCCCCATCGTCGATATCACCGCCAAGCTCTTGTCCAGCGCGTTGTCCCACAACTGAGGAGGCGGGTCCGATGAATATGAACGCGAAGCTGATCTCGCGCTTCTATGAGGCTTTCGGGCGGCGCGACGCCGAGACCATGGCGGCTTGCTACCACCGCGACGTGGAGTTCTCGGATCCCGTCTTTCCCGATCTCAAAGGCGATGCGGCGCGCGACATGTGGCGCATGCTCGCCGCGCGGGCGATCGACCTGGTTGTGCGTTACGAGGTCAAAAATGCCGATGAAAAGCGCGGCGCGGCGCATTGGGACGCGGACTACACGTTCACCAAGACCGGGCGCAAGGTCAACAACAGCATCGATGCCTCCTTCGAGTTCGAAGACGGCCTGATCCGCACGCATACGGACCGGTTCGACCTGTGGCGCTGGTCGCGCATGGCGCTGGGGGCACCCGGTGTATTGCTCGGCTGGAGCCCCATCATCCGCAACGCGGTCCGCAAGCAGGCCGCCGAAGGACTCGAAGCCTTCCGGCGCAAGGCCGGCCGCGCCTGATGCCGGTGCCTGCGAAGTCGGGCATCCTGCTCGTCAACCTGGGCACGCCGTCGGCTCCGACCGCGGCCGCCGTGCGCTCCTTCCTGCGCGAATTCCTCTCGGACCCGCGCGTGGTGGAGATCCCGCGCCTGATCTGGCTGCCCATCCTGTATGGAATCGTACTGACCACGCGGCCCGCAAAGTCGGCTGAGAAGTATGCAAAGGTCTGGACATCCGAAGGCTCTCCGCTAGCGGTACATACGGCGCGCCAGGCAAAGTTGCTCGCGGGTCTGCTCGGTGAACGCGCCAAGCCTGCTGCGCCCCCTCCGGTCGAGTACGGGATGCGCTACGGGAAACCATCGATTGCCGCCGCGTTCGAAAAGCTGCGCGGCGCAGGCTGTACGCGCGTCGTCGTATTGCCCCTATATCCGCAATACGCCGGCAGCACCACGGCGAGCGTGCACGACGCGGTAGATGCGCACCTCAAAACGATCAAGGCCCCGCCCGATGTTCGCTTTGTTGATCGCTTCCATGACGACCCCGGCTACATCGATGCACTTGCAAAACGCGTGATGAAGCATTGGGAGCAGCATGGCAGCGCGCGCAGCCATGGCGGCAAGCTTTTCATGAGCTTCCACGGCATCCCGAAGCGCTCGGTCGAGCGAGGTGATCCGTATGAAAAGGAATGCCGCGAAACATCCGCTCTCCTCGCAAAGCGAATCGGCCTCACAGACGCGGACTGGATCGTCACGTTCCAGTCGCGTTTTGGCCGGGCCGAATGGTTGAAGCCCTACACCGAGCCAACGCTGATCGAGCTCGCGCGTGGCGGCCTCAAGCGCGCGGACGTGTTCTGCCCGGGGTTTCCCTCCGACTGCCTCGAGACGCTCGAGGAGCTGGGCATAGGCGCACGGGACGCCTTTCTCAAGGCCGGTGGAAAGGAGTTCAATCTCCTCTCGTGCCTCAACGAGGACGAGTCCTGGATCGAGGCCATGGCGGATATCGCGATGCGGGCGGCGGAATCAACTACGGCTGCCGTAAGTCGTAAGCTGTAGTTGCTAAAAATGGAACATGAATTGACGGGATAGTGGCTCCTGGACTAGATTTTATATATCTAGTCTTTAATATTGTTTAGCTAAGGCCAATTTCTACGCGGCCCGACCGATACTCCGCGCAAGACCGACCGGTTCGCCAGGCTTGTTCGATGCGGGCAGCTATCCCGCGATACGAAACCAGGCAAGTCAGGCGAGCTTCGCGCCAGCCTTCGTCAGGGCAGATTTCAAAGGACCATCG
>CAZZDV010000008.1:0-37660 GCA_964652785.1 uncultured Bordetella sp. | reverse complement strand
AAGTCAGGCGAGCTTCGCGCCAGCCTTCGTCAGGGCAGATTTCAAAGGACCATCGGTACAGGCGACGGGCATCTTCAGTTCCAGCGCGAGCGCAAGGTAATTTGCGTCGTAGGCCGACAGGTCGAACTTACGCGCTAGACCCAGCAGTTCGGCCAGCGGCATCGCGGCTTCATGGATCACGGGCTGCATGCGGTCCAGGATGTCGATCGCCGTGACCGCCGCCTGAGCGGAAAGCGCGTGACGGCGTTCGAGCGAGCGAATGGCATTGGTAACCTCGAGGCGCCACAGGGAAGGAGCATGGTAGGGCTCGCGCCGCGCCCGCAGCCGGACCGCGCGGCTATACGCTGTCGACTGCCTTGCAACCACCCACCCGACTGCGACGGAGGCGTCGAGTACGAACGCCATCAGCGCCTACCGTCCTCGACCAGCTTGCGAACGCTGACCTTCCCTTTGATGCTGACGCTCTTGCGAAACGCTTCGGCCTCGTCGAGCACGGCGGCACGATCCCAATCGGGCGCGCTCGCCGGGACGATCTTCGCCACCACGCGCCCGCGCTTGGTGATCACAGTCGAGCGCCCGGATTCGGCGCGCTCGACGAGCTCGGAGAAATGCGCCTTGGCGTCGTAGACACTCACCTTTTCCACTGCGTGCTCCTGACTAGTCAGATGGGTGCAGTATACCGGGAGGAAAACGCGCCTCTCTGCGGCCCGGGCAATCGGGCCCCGACCCCGACCACTTTTCCCGCGCTGAGTCCGGGGAGCGTCGTCGGGCAGTTGCCGCGGCGGGCCGGGCCGGGCCGGGCCGGGAATTCGACTCTGACCTCATTAGGACGTTTCTCCCTGGGAAGGGTTTGCAATATCGCATTTTTTATCAATAACTTGCGATCCCACTCTTGAACGCGCCAATTCCATCCCCACCTTGTGGTGATTGCCAAAAACACCGAGCAGCCATGTCCGCAGAAACCACTACGCAGCCCGCCGCAGACGCCGGGCCCCCGCCAGCCAAATCCCTAGAAGACCTGCTGACCGCCGCCGAATCCAAGCTGCAGGAGCAGAAGGACGCCTGGCTGCGAGCGCTCGCGGACGCCGAAAACGCCCGCAAGCGCGCCCAGGCCGACATCGCCAACGCCCATAAATATGGTGTGGAGCGCATAGCCGAGGCGCTGGTGCCGGTCATGGACAGCCTCCAGGCGGCGCTTGCCGACGAATCCTCCGACCCGGCAGCGCTGCGCAGCGGGGTCGAGATCACCGCCAAGCAGTTGCAGGCGGCGTTCGATAAAACAGGCGTGGCCGAGATCGACCCGGCGCCCGGGGAAAAATTCGACCCGCACTACCACCAGGCCATGTCGGCGGTGGAAGTCGATGCCGCCCCGAACACAGTGGTGCAGGTGATGCAGAAAGGCTACCGCCTCAACGACCGCCTGATCCGCCCGGCGCTGGTCGTCGTGGCCAAGGCGCGCGCAGCTTAGGCAGGCGGCTTGAAAAGCCTGAGCCAAACCCCATTTGCAACCTATGTTTAAGCCAGATTCAAGGACACAGTCATGGGAAAAATAATCGGCATTGACCTCGGCACCACCAACTCGTGCGTCGCGATCATGGAGGGCGGCAAGCCCAAGGTGATCGAGAACTCCGAAGGCGCGCGAACCACGCCCTCGATCGTGGCCTACACGGACGAGAGCGAGACGCTCGTCGGCGCCTCGGCCAAGCGGCAGGCGGTCACAAACGCCAAGAACACCCTCTATGCGGTGAAGCGCCTCATCGGCCGCCGCTTCGAGGAAAAGGAAGTCCAGAAAGACATCGAGCTCATGCCTTTCGGCATCGTCAAGGCCGACAACGGCGACGCCTGGGTCGAAGCGCGCGGCAAGAAGATCGCGCCCCAGCAGGTGTCGGCCGATGTGCTGCGCAAGATGAAAAAGACCGCCGAAGACTATCTCGGCGAGGAAGTCACCGAGGCCGTAATCACGGTCCCGGCCTACTTCAACGATTCGCAGAGGCAAGCCACCAAGGACGCGGGCCGCATTGCCGGCCTGGACGTGAAGCGCATCATCAACGAGCCGACCGCGGCGGCGCTTGCGTTCGGAATGGACAAGCAGACCAAGGGCGACAACAAGATTGCGGTGTTCGACCTCGGCGGCGGCACGTTCGACGTATCGATCATCGAAATCGCCGATGTGGACGGCGAGAAGCAGTTCGAGGTGCTCTCCACCAATGGCGACACGTTCCTCGGCGGCGAGGACTTCGACCAGCGCCTGATCGACTACATCTGCGATGAGTTCAAGAAGGAACAGGGCATCGACCTGCGCAACGACGTGCTCGCGCTGCAGCGCCTCAAGGACGCGGCGGAGAAAGCCAAGATCGAGCTCTCTTCGACCCAGCAGACCGAGATCAACCTGCCCTACGTGACGGCCGACGCCAAGGGGCCCAAGCACCTCGCGCTCAAGCTCACGCGCGCCAAGTTCGAGTCGCTCGTGGACGACCTCATCGAGCGCACCATCGAGCCCTGCCGCATCGCGATCAAGGATTCGGGCGTCAAGGTCTCCGACATCCACGACGTGATCCTCGTGGGCGGCATGACGCGCATGCCCAAGGTCGTGGACAAGGTGAAGGAGTTCTTCGGCAAGGACCCGCGCAAGGACGTGAACCCGGATGAAGCCGTCGCAGTCGGCGCTGCCATCCAGGCCGGCGTGCTGCAGGGCGAGGTCAAGGACGTGCTGCTGCTCGACGTGACCCCGCTTTCGCTGGGCATCGAGACGCTTGGCGGCGTGATGACCAAGCTCATCCAGAAGAACACCACGATCCCGACCAAGGCGCAGCAGGTCTTCTCGACTGCGGACGACAACCAGAATGCGGTGACGATCCACGTGCTGCAGGGCGAGCGCGACGTGGCCTCGGGCAACAAGAGCCTTGGCCAGTTCAACCTGACCGACATCCCGCCGGCGCCGCGCGGCATGCCGCAGATCGAGGTCATGTTCGACATCGACGCCAACGGCATCCTGCATGTCACGGCCAAGGACAAGGCCACGGGCAAGGAAGCCAAGATCAAGATCCAGGCAAGCTCGGGCCTTTCGGAAGACGAGATCAAGCGCATGGTGAAGGACGCCGAAGTCCACGCCGAGGAAGACAAGAAGGCGCTCGAACTCGTCAACGCCCGCAACCAGCTCGAAGCGCTGGTGCACTCGGTGCGCAAGTCGCTCAAGGACTACGGCGACAAGATCGAGAAGAGCGAGTCCGATGCCATCGAAGCCGCGGCGAAGGAAGCCGAGGAAGCGCTCAAGTCGAACGACAAGGCGAAGATCGAGGCAAGCACCGAGGCGCTTGGCAAGGCGTCGCAGAAGCTGGGTGAGAAAATGTACGCCGACCAGCAGGCGGCCGAGGCCGCGGCGGCCGGGGGCGCGGCAGGCGGGCAAGGCGCCTCGGGGGCGGCCGGCGGTGCGAAGGCCGAAGGCGGCAAGAAGGACGACGGCGATGTCGTAGATGCGGAGTTCACGGAAGTCAAAGACGGCAAGAAGTAAAGCGGCAGGAAGTAAACTGCGGGGATCCACAGCGACGGGCGTGGGGCGAGGGAGCCCCGCGCCTTTCGCGTTTTGAGCACAAAGAAAATGGCCAAGCGCGACTATTACGAAGTACTCGGCGTGAACCGGGACGCCTCCGACGAGGACATCAAGAAGGCGTACCGCAAGCTCGCCATGAAGCACCATCCGGACCGCAACCCGGACAATCCCAAGGCGGAGGACCGCTTCAAGGAGGCCAAGGAAGCCTACGAGGTGCTTTCGGACGCGAAAAAGCGCCCGGCGTACGACAGTTACGGCCATGCCGGCGTCGATGCCGGCGCGGGCGCGGGGGCAGGCGCGGGAGGCTTCGCCGACGCATTCGGGGACATCTTCGGCGACATCTTCGGCGGCAACCGGCAGGGACGCTCCAACGTGTTCCGCGGCGCGGACCTGCGCTACAACCTCGAGATCACTCTCGAGCAGGCCGCGCACGGCTTCGAGACCAAGATCCGCATCCCGACCATGTCGGAATGCACGACCTGCAAGGGCTCGGGCGCCAAGCCCGGCACCCAGCCGGTCACCTGCACCACCTGCAACGGCCAGGGCCAGGTGCGCATGACGCAGGGGTTCTTCTCGATCCAGCAGACCTGCTCGCGCTGCCACGGCACCGGCAAGATGATCCCGACGCCGTGCACGGCATGCGGCGGCAGCGGCCGCGTGAAGCAGCAGAAAACACTGGCGGTGAAGATCCCGGCCGGCGTGGACGAAGGCGACCGCGTCAGGCTGACGGGCGAAGGCGAGCCCGGCGTCAATGGCGGGCCCTCGGGCGACCTGTATGTGCAGGTCCACATCAAGCAGCACTCGGTCTTCCAGCGCGACCACGACGACCTGCATTGCGAGATGCCGGTGTCGTTCGCAACCGCGGCGCTCGGCGGCGACGTCGATGTCCCCACACTCGATGGCTCGGCGCGCATCAAGGTGCCCTCCGAAACGCAGAGCGGCAAGACCTTCCGCCTGCGCGGCAAGGGCATCAAGGGCGTGCGCAGCCACGCGCCGGGCGACCTCTTCTGCCATGTCGTGGTGGAAACACCGGTCAACCTGACCGAAAGGCAGAAGGAGCTATTGCGCGAATTCGAGGCGATCACGCAAAAAGATGCCGGGCGCCACAATCCGCGCGCCAAGTCATGGTTCGATCGCGTGAAGGAATTCTTCGAAGGCTAAAGGCGCGCCGCGCTTGCAAGTTCGCGCCTCTCAGGCGCGGCCCCTGCGCACCGTTATTGAGTAGAATCCCCTCGTCTCAACGCAGCGCCGGATCCACATGGCGCGCGGACCCTCGAGGAGCAATTGCAATGAGTCTTGCCCTTCTGCGCCCCGTACTCGCATTCGCAGCCCTTGCCTGCGCCCTGGTTTCACACGCGCAGTCCCCCGGCGTGACGCCCACCTCGATAACACTCGGCCAGTCCGCCGCTTTCACCGGCCCCGCTGCGCAGCTTGGTATCCAGATGCGAGATGGCATGAAAGCGTACTTCGACCAGGTCAACGCCCAAGGCGGCGTCAACGGCCGCAAGATCCAGCTCGTCACGCGCGACGACCAGTACGAGCCCAAGCTCTCCGCCGAGAACACCAAAAAGCTCATCGACGAAGACAGGGTTTTCGCACTCATCGGCTACGTAGGCACGCCCACCAGCGCGGCGTCGATGCCGATCTTCACTGAGGCCAAGGTCCCGTTCATCGGGCCGTTCACCGGCGCCGAGTTGCTTCGCGCCCCGCTCAACCGCTTCATCTTCAACGTGCGCGCAAGCTATTACGACGAGACGGACAAGATCGTCGAGCAGCTGCTCACGGTGGGCATGAAGCGTTTCGCGGTGTTCTACCAGAACGACGCCTACGGCCAGGCCGGGCTCGCCGGCATGGAGCGCGCGGTCAAGTCGCGCGGCGGCGAGATCGTTTCGCGCTCGACGGTCGAGCGCAACACCGTGGACGTGGCCAAGGCGGTCGGCGAGATCCGCCCGAAATCGCCGGATGCGATCGTAATGGTCAGCGCCTACAAGTCGATCGCCGCATTCGTGCGGGCGATGAAGAAGCAGGGCTACACCGGCCAGTTCCACAACGTGTCGTTTGTCGGCAGCAAGGCGCTGGCCGACGAGCTGGGCGCCGACGGCCAGGGCGTGGTGATCTCGCAGGTCGTGCCCTTTCCGTACAGCCAGGCGATTCCCGTGATCCGCGAATTCAGCGACCTCGCGGCCAAGTCGAAGATCGACGTGAATTTCTCGAGCGTCGAGGGCTACCTCGTGGCCAAGGTCTTCGTCGAAGGCCTCAAGCGCGCCGGCAAGGTCCCGACGCGCGAAACCCTGATTGCCGGGCTCGAGGCGATCAACGACGTCGACTTCGGCGGCTTCAACGTGAGCTTCTCGCCCACCAACCACAATGCCTCGCGCTACGTCGACCTGACGATCATCGGTCGCGGCGGGAAATTCCTGCGCTAAGGAAAGCGGACTGCACCCAATGAAAAGAATACTTGCCGGCGCATTGCTTGCACTGGCCCTCGGCGCGGCCAACGCGCAGAACGTCATCATCCTCGGCCAATCGGTCCCGCTGACCGGGGCGAACAAGGACCTGGGCATCGACATCCGCGACGGGGCGCTCGCCTACTTCCGCAAGGTCAACGAGGCGGGCGGCGTCAACGGGCGCAAGATCGAAATGCAAACCATGGACGACGGCAACGTCGTTCAGCGCGCGGGCGAGAATACGCAGAAGCTCATCGAAGAGAAGGGCGTCTTCGCGCTTTTCGGTTATGCCAGCGCGACCCTGTCGCGCCCCGCCCTGCCGCATGTGGAAAAGCACAGGATCCCGTTCCTCAGCCCGTTCACCGGCGCGGACCCGATGCGGGTCTATCACCGCTACGTCTACAACATGCGCGCGAGCTACGCGGACGAGCTCGAGAAGATCGTCGACCACTTCGCGCCGCTCTCGGTGAAGCGGTTCGCGATCGTCTACTACGACGACCTCGTCGGCCGCGAGAACTTCACCGCGGTCGATCGCGCGCTCAAGAAGCGGGGCCTGGCGGCCGTCTCGACCGGCGTCTTCAAGGATCGCGCCAAGCCCGACATCGACGGCGGCATGAAAGCGGTGCTCGAGGGCAATCCCGAGGTCATCATCTTCACCACGCTCTACAAGGCGACCGCGGACTCGATCAAGGCGGTCCGCAAGCTGGGGTCGCATGCCTTCGTGGCGACGAACTCCTTCCCGGGCGCGAACCAGCTGGCGAAGGAACTCGGCAAGGAAGGCGCGGGCGTGATCGTCGCGACCGTGGTGCCGCCCTATGCGCGCATGTCGCTGCCGGTGGTCAACGAGTACCGCGCGGCGATGGAGAAATACATGGACCGCAAGGATTTCTCGTTTACGTCGATCGAGTCTTTCGTGGCCGCAAAGGCGACCGTGGAGGCGCTGCGCCGCGCGGGGCCGAAGCTCACACGCGAGGGATTCATGCAGGCGCTGGACAACCTCAGCAGCTACGACACCGGCGGCTACACGATCGGGTTCACGCCCAAGGACCACAACGGCAGCTCGTTCGTCGAGCTGACCATCATCGGCAAGGACGGCGGGTTCAAGTTCTAGCCCCGTCTCCAGTTCGTCACGCCGGCGGCATCCTCGAGCACGATACCGAGCCCAAGCAGCTCGTCGCGTATGCGGTCGGCTTCGGCGTAATTCCTCGCCTTGCGCGCGGCCAGGCGGGCATGGATCCGCGACTGGATTTCCTCCTCCGCCAGCCCTTCGGTGACCCCGCCCTGAAGGAACGCTTGCGCGTCGCGCTGCAACAGCCCGAGCACGCCGCCGAGCGCCCTGAGTTGGCCCGCAAGCTCGCGGCGCCCGCGATTGATTTCATTAGCCAGCTCGAAAAGCACGGCCACCGCTTCGGGCGTGCCGAAATCGTCATCCATCGCGGCCCTGAAACGCGCCGCATGTGGCTCGTTCCAATCGACCTTTGCAACGCAAACCGGCACGCCTTTCAGCGCCGTATAGAGCCGTGTGAGCGCGCCCCGGGCGTCGTTGAGGTGCGCATCCGAATGATTCAGCGGGCTGCGATAGTGGGAGCGCACGAGGAAGAAGCGCACCACTTCGGCATCGAACTTGGCGAAGATGTCGCGCAACGTGAAGAAATTGCCGAGCGATTTCGACATCTTCTCGTCGTCGACGCGCACGAACCCGTTGTGCATCCACGTGTTCACGAAGCGCTTTCCCGAGTTTATTCCCATGGCGCCCTCGGACTGCGCGAGCTCGTTCTCGTGGTGCGGGAACTGCAGGTCCTGCCCGCCGCCATGGATGTCGAAGGTCTCGCCCAGCAGCGAGCAGCTCATCGCCGAGCATTCGATGTGCCATCCGGGGCGACCGCGCCCCCATGGCGAATCCCACTTGACCTCATCGGGTTCGCTGTCCTTGGCCGACTTCCACAGCACGAAGTCGAGCGGATCGGCCTTGCCGGTGTCCACTTCGACGCGCTCGCCGGCGCGCAATTCGTCAAGCGACTTGCCTGAGAGTTTCCCGTAGCCCGGGAACTTGCGCACCGCATAGTTCACGTCGCCGCCCGGAGCCTGGTAGGCGAGGCCGTTCTTTTCGAGCGCGCGGATGATGTCCTGCATCTGCGGCACGAAGCGCGTGGCCCGCGGCTCGTGGTCGGGCTTCTGCACGCCGAGCGCCTCGAGGTCTTCGTCCATCGCGCGGATGAACCGCTCGGTCAGCTCGCCGATGGTCTCGTTGTTCTCGACCGCGCGCCGGATGATCTTGTCCTCGATATCGGTAATGTTGCGCACATAAGTGACCGCGTAGCCGCTCTCCCGCAGCCAACGCTGCACCGTGTCGAACACGACCATCATGCGGCCGTGGCCGAGGTGGCAGTAGTCGTAGACGGTGATGCCGCAGACGTACATGCCGACGCGATCCTTGCGCAGCGGAACAAAGTCCTGCTTGTCTCTGGCGAGGGTGTTGTAGATTCTCAGCATGGTTTCGACGACAGGGCGGCCGGGCGGCCTTTCCGGTATCCCGGCGAGCTGCCCCGGGATCACTCCGGGTGTTCGATAAATTTGTTTCCGGACGGGAGGTGGAACATTGGTGTTGGGGTACCTCTGGAGTACAATGCCGCCTGGTACGTATTGTTCCGTATGGCCTTGAAAAGTATAACACAATGCTCAAATTAGCCGGGACGGCCCAAGCCTCCGGAAAGTGGCTGCTGCAAGGGTGCGCGGCCTTCGTCGCAGCTTTAACGATGGCAATCGCCGCGAACCCGGCGCGCGCGGACGACATCCAGAACGCCGGACAGTTGTTGCGCTCCGGCCAGCACCAGCAGGCGCTCGAAAGGGTCAACAAGGTTCTCGCCGCCAAGCCGCGCGATGCGCAGGCGCGTTTCCTCAAGGGCCTCATCCTCACCGAGCAAGGCAACACCAAGGAAGCGGTGCCCATCTTCCAGAAGCTCACCGAGGACTATCCCGACCTGCCGGAGCCCTACAACAACCTCGCGGTGATCTACGCAGCGCAGGGCCAGTACGACAAGGCGCGCGCCTCGCTCGAGCAATCGATCCGCACGCACCCGAGCTACGCAACGGCCTACGAGAACCTCGGCGACGTCTATTCCAAGCTCGCGAGCCAGGCTTACGACAAGGCGCTGCAACTCGACTCCTCGAACTCGGTTGCGCAGAACAAGCTCGCGCTGGTACGCGAGCTCGTCGGTGGCGCGCCTCGCGGCACGGCCACGGCCGCCAAGCCGCCGGCAAAACCGCCGGTCACCGTCGCCGCCGCCGCGGCCCAACCGCCAGCTGCGACGCCTGCGCCGGCACCGACCGCTCCGCCCGTAGTTGCAGAGACCAAGCCGGCCGCTGCCGCACCGTCGGTCGCGCCCGCAGCGCCGGAAAAGCCGGCGCCCAAGGCCGCCTCATCCGACTCAGGCAGCGACGAAGTCATCCAGGTCCTGAATGCATGGGCCTCGGCCTGGTCGAAGCGCAATGTAGACGCCTACCTCGCGTTCTATGCCAAGGATTTCAAGACGCCCAAGGGCGAGCCGCGCGCCGAATGGGAGCAGGGACGGCGCACGCGCATCCTCGCGCCCAAGACGATTTCGGTCGAGACCGATTCGCCCAAGGTCAGCATGACCGGCGACAGGCAGGCCAGCGTCACATTCCGCCAGCGCTATCGCTCGGACAACATCAACGCCAACAGCATGAAGACGCTGGTGCTCGTCAAGGTCAACGGCGGCTGGCGGATCCAGCAGGAGAAGGTGGCGAATTGAAAGGCGCGATCGCCGCCCTCCTCCGCGCAAGCCTCCCCGCCCTTTTCCTTCTCCTTTGCCTCCCGGCGGCGCAGGCCCAGAGCGCGTCACAGCCGGTGCAGGCGGAGAAGGCGCTTTCGCAGATCTTCGCATCCATCGAGCAGGGCAAGCTAGACCAGGCCCTCGAGCGCGTCGAGGCCCTCCTCAAGGCCAACCCGAATTTCCGGCTGGCGCACCTGATCCGCGGCGACCTGCTGCTGGCGCGCACGCGCCCGATCACCACTTTCGGCAATGCCGGCAACGTGCCGCGCGAGAAAGTCGAGGACCTGCGCGCCGAAGCGCTCTCTCGCCTGCGCGCCATGCGCGAGCGTCCGAAGGCCGGACAGGTGCCGAGCTACGTGCTCCAGTTCCGCCAGGACCAGACGCATGCGCTTGTCGTCGATTCGAAGCGCTCGCGCCTCTATGTGTACGAGAACGAACGCGGCCGCCCGCGTTTCGTCGCGGACTACTACGTGACCCTCGGCAAGCGTGGCGTGGACAAGACGCGCGAGGGCGACCAGAAAACGCCGATCGGCGTGTACCACGTGACCGCGAACCTGCCGCGCAAGAAGCTCGCCGATTTCTACGGGTCGGGCGCATTCCCGATCAACTACCCCAACGAATGGGACAAGCGCCACGGCCGCAACGGCCACGGCATCTGGCTGCACGGCACGCCATCGGACACCTTCTCGCGCCCGCCGCGCGCAAGCGACGGCTGCATCGTGCTGTCCAACATCGACCTCGATTTCCTCAGCGCCGAACTGCAGGTCGGCCTAACGCCGGTCATCATCTCCGAGGAGATCAAGTGGGCCGACAGCACCGCGCAGGAAGAGGAGCGCAAGTCGCTCGCGCAGGCGATCGAGGCCTGGCGCACCGACTGGGAGACCGTGGACACGGAGAAGTACCTGCGGCACTACTCGACGAAATTCCAGTCCGCCGACCAGTCGTATGCGCAGTGGGCCGCGCACAAGCGCAAGGTCAACGGCGGCAAGGACTGGATCAAGATTTCTCTCACGGGGGTGAGCATGTTCCGCAACCCGGGCAAGGACGACTTCGTCGTCGTCAGCTTCGAGCAGGGCTACCGCTCGAGCAACCTGTCCAACTCGATGCGCAAGCGCCAGTACTGGATGAAGGAAGGCGCGCGCTGGAAAATAATCTACGAAGGCTCAGCGTAAAGGAACCTCATGAAATTCGCAAAGTACTTGATCCCGTTCGTAATGCTGTCGATGGCCGGCGCGGTTGACAGCGCCGCATCACATGCTGCGTCGGCGGATCCGCAGGTCGACATCAAGACCAACGAGGGCACCATCCGCCTCGAGCTCTACGCGGCCAAGGCGCCCAGGTCGGTCGAGAATTTCCTCCAGTACGTGAAGGAAGGCCACTACAACGGCACCGTGTTCCACCGCGTGATCAAGGATTTCATGGTGCAGGGCGGCGGGTTCGACAAGGACATGCGCCAGAAGCCCACGCGCGCCCAGATCAAGAACGAGTCGACCAACGGCCTCAAGAACGACATCGGCACGGTGGCCATGGCGCGCACCTCGGTGCGCGATTCGGCGACCTCGCAGTTCTTCATCAGCACGAAGAACAACGACTTCCTCAACTACTCGGGCGAGACGCCGCAGGGCTACGGCTACGCAGTGTTCGGCAAGGTCGTCTCGGGCATGGATGTGGTGATGAAGATCGGCAATTCGGCCACCGGGGCCGGCGACGTGCCGAAGTCCCAGGTCGTGATCGAATCGATCTCCGTGGTCGGCGGCAAGTAAATCCGCCGCGGGGCGCGCCCCGAACCATGCGCGCCCTGTTCATCTCCGACCTGCACCTCACCAGCGAGCGGCCGGCCGCGAACGAGGCGTTCTTCGAGTTCCTCGAGCGCGAGGCGCCGGGCGCCGCGGGCCTCTACATCCTCGGGGACCTGTTCGAGTTCTGGGTCGGCGACGACGACCTCGGCGATCCGCTAAACGCCATCGTCGCCGGTTTCCTCGCGAATACGGCCAAGGCCGGGACACCCGTGTACCTCATGCATGGCAACCGGGATTTCCTCATGGCGGACGCGTTTTGCCGGGCCGCGGGCGCGACGCTGCTCGAGGACCCGACCGTCGTCGACCTCTTCGGCACGCGCGCGCTCCTCATGCATGGCGACACGCTCTGCACCGACGATGTGGCGTACCAGGTCTGGCGCAAGACCTGCCGCAGTGAAGGCTGGCAAAAGCCTTTCCTCGCCGAGCCGCTCGAAGCGCGCCGCGCTCGCATGCTCGAATTGCGCGCGAAGAGCGAAGCCGACAAACGCACCAAGCCCCCGGTCATCATGGACGTCAACGAAGAGGCGGTGCGCGAAGAGCTGCGACGCCACGGCTGCACCCGCATGATCCACGGCCATACCCATCGCCCCGCGCATCACGTCCTCGACGTGGACGGACGCGCGTGCGAGCGCTGGGTGCTGCACGCCTGGTACACCGGCGGCGGTTACCTCGAGATGGACGAGGCGGGCGCGAAACTCGTCAACCTTCCCCGTTTCTGAAGCGCCGAAGGCGGGGAAAGTTCGGACTATACTGCCGCCATGCGCACCATCGGAAAACGACCGCAGTATCTGATCAGCGCAACCCCTTCGGCGGAAGCCCTGAAGGCGGGGGCCGTGCATCAGACCACGACTCTGGCCCTGAGCGCAGTTGCAACGACTGGCGTTAAGCGCGGAATCTACCGGTTCGCTACGCACGCCGAGGCCAATGCACATTCGAACGAAGCACTGGTACGCGCAATCGTGGAGAACAACCGGGCGCGAATCGGCGCCCAGTAAAGTGCGATATGGACGAACGCGCTTCACGTCCTGCGACGGTCGAAGACCTTAAGCGTCTGCTGAAAGCGCTGCATGCCGAGGATGCCGACTATCTCCTGATTGGCGGCTATGCACTAAACGCGCTTGGCTATCAGCGTGCAACGACAGACATCGACCTGTTGCTGCCGCGTTCCGCGGTCACGGGCGCCAGAGTGAAGCGCGCATTGCTGGGTCTGCCGGACGGTGTCGCAAGAGATCTCGACCCTGCTTGGTTCGAGGAAGGCGACACGATCCGGGTGGCCGACGAATTCGTGATCGATCTGATGTTCAACGCGTGCGGCCAGACGTATGAATCCCTGCTGGCGCATGCAGTTACGATTGATCTGGATGGCGTCCCCGTCAGGACTCTCGACCTCGAAGGAATGCTCAAGACGAAGCAATCGCAACGCGAAAAAGACCGTTTCGACCGACTGGCACTCGAGCGCGCGCTCGAGGCGCTCAAGCGGGAGCCGTCCGAAGATTGAAATACTGCCATTTTCCTGGGTAAGTCCGCTCTAGAAGCCGCTGACAGGTCAAATTGCTGCCATCGTGGCGATCCAGAACGACCTGCTGCGAGGACTCGATGGTGACAGCTATCTCGAAGCGAGCGAGACCGGCGCGAAGCTCGTCAACCTTCCCCGTTTCTGAAGCCGCCCTTCATCCTTCCCAAGTCGGCCGAGCCGGCCTCGAAGTTCTGGCGGTAAACCTCGCGCGCCAAGTCGTCGAGCCCGGCGGTCGGCACGTTCTCGCGAAAGAAGCGCTTGGTGGCCTGCGCCGACTGCGGCGGCAGCTGCCCCAGGCGTGAGGCCAGTTCCCTGGCGACCTGGAGCACCCGCGCCTCGGACACGTCCTGCTCCGCGAGGCCGTGACTCACCGCGCCGGTTCCGGAGATTGCAGTCTCGCCCCAGACCAGCCAGCGCGCCCGGGCAGCGCCAACGCGCCGCACCAGCGCCTCGATGCCCCACGGCGGGAAGAAACCCAGCCCGACCTCAGGCAATCGCCACGCGGCATCGCTTGCGGTGACCACGACGTCGCAGCCGATGGCGAGCATGAAACCGCCGCCAAGCGCGAAGCCGTGCACCGCGCACACCACCGGCTTGTCCAACTCGGCGATTGCGCGCATGAGCAGCGCCTTGCGCTCCGCGATGCGCAGCCGCTCTGCCATCGAGGCGGCCGCCATCTCCTTGATGTCGCTGCCGGCGCAGAATCCCGCGCCTTCGCCACGCAGCAGCACTGCGCGCACTCCGGAGTCCTTGCGCGCCGAGTCAAGCGCGCTGATCAGGCGCTCGGTCGTCTCGAGGTCGAGCGCGTTGCGGACCTTCTCGCGCGAAAGAATGAGTTCTTTGACAGGCGATTTCGGCATGAGTCGATCCTGCGGTTAAGCTGATCCGACGGGACAGGTCCGGCGGCTGATGAACGAAGGTAGCTGAGTTAACGAAGGTCAGGAAGGCGTGCGCACCGGGCGTAGAATGAAAGCGTCTTTTGCAGGATTTTTAAACGCAGCACACGACACAAAATCATATCAAGGATCTGACAATGGCCCAACAATTCGACGTTGTCGTTGAGCGGGATTCCGAGGGCTATTTCGTCGCTTCTGTTCCTTCCCTGCCTGGTTGCCACACGCAATCAAAATCGCTCGACGAGCTCATGTCCCGCATCCAGGAAGCCATCGAGCTTTGTATCGAAGTCCGCGGTCAATCACCCGAAAAGCTTAATTTCGTCGGCATTCAGCGTGTAACCGTTGAGGCATGAGCACGTTTCCTGCCATTACGGGCAAAGAGTTGATCTCCGCCCTATCGAAAGCTGGTTTCAGCGTGTCGCGGGTGAAGGGTAGTCATCATTTTCTTCAGCATGCTGATGGTCGGACCACAGTTGTCCCGGTGCAATCCGGCGAAACAATTGGTCCAGGGCTTCTTTCGAAAATCGTCCGCGATTGTGAGGTGAGTCGCGAAGAATTGCACAGGCTCTTGTGAACGGTCGAGCGCGACTACGCCGGTGCCCGATCCAACGGGATCGCGGGTCCACATCCTCATAAATTTTCCAATTCAGGAAAGTTAACCTGCATGGAAGCCAATACTGGAGCCATTCTTACAAATATAAAGTCAATGATTTCTATTTCAACTCGACCTCTATGAAGGCGTATTCGAACGCGTTGGCGTTGATCACGTCGTGTTCGACGCCCACATTGCGGAAGTACGGCACGCCTTTTTTGAGCTCGGCGATTTTCTCCTCGCCGCCTTCGACGATCTTGAGGTTGCCGTCGTAGAGCGGCACCACTACGTAGTCGTGCTCGTGCCGGTGCCAGCCGGTCGAGGCGCCGGGCGCAAACCGCCATTCGGTCACCCTCACCCGCTCGTTGTCGATCAGCTTCGTCGGTACGCCTTCTGCCATGACAGCCTCCCTAGAATGAAAACGGCGCGGAGATCCGCGCCGTCCTGATGATATTCCCCTAGCGCAGGCCGAGCGAGTCGATCCCGGCCTGCCCGATCTGGGCGTCCTCGTGCGAGGCAACGCCCGAAACCCCGATCGCCCCCACGCAGGTGCCCTCGGCGATGATCGGCAGCCCGCCCTCGACCGGCAGCACGCCGGGCATCTTGAGCATGGACACCCGACCGGCGGCGACCCGCTCCTCCCACATCTTGCTCGTGCGCCGCGTGAGGGCTGCGGTGCGCGCCTTTTCTGTGGCGATGGTGATGTTGGCCGGCGTGGCGCCGTCGCTTCGCAGCGCATGCAGAATATGCCCGCCGTCGTCGAGAATGACGATCGCCACCTCCCACTTGTTCTTCTTCGCCTCGGCTTCGGCAGCGGCGCTGATCTTGCGGCAATCGTCTAGCGTGAGCGCGGGACGGGTTTTCATGCGTTTCCTTTGAGTGCGGTTCTGATCTGTTCGAGCGATGCGGGGTCCTCGATCGTGGTGAGGTCGCCGGGGTCGCGGCCTTCGGCCAGCGCCGAGATCGAGCGGCGCAGCACCTTGCCCGAGCGCGTCTTGGGCAGCAGCGTGACGAACAGCACGCGGCTCGGCCGCCCGATCGCGCCGAGCTGCTTGTCGACGGTCTTCATGATCTCGCCTTCGAGCTTCATGCGGCCCTCGGCGCTGGCCACCTGCGCGGCATCTTTCACGACGGCAAACGCCATCGGCAGTTGGCCCTTGAGCTGGTCGGCCACGCCGACGACGGCGCACTCCGCGATGCCCGGATGCATGTTCACCGCTTCCTCGATCTCGCGCGTGCCCAGGCGGTGGCCGGCGACGTTGATCACGTCATCGGTACGCCCGAGGATGAAGTAATAGCCGTCCTTGTCGCGGATGCCCCAGTCGAACGTGGTGTAGAGCAGGCGTCCCGGAATCGTCGAGAAATACGTCTTCACGAAGCGCTCGTCGTCGCCCCACAGCGTCGACATGCAGCCCGGCGGCAACGGCGGCTCGATCACCACCACGGCCTTCTCGTCGGCGCCAGCCTCGCTCGCGTCGGACTCGCGCAGGAGCTTCAGGTCGTAGCCATAGGCCGGGAATGAAGGACTGCCGAACTTGATCGCCGTCTTCTCGACACCAGGCATCGAGGTCAGCACCGGCCAGCCGGTTTCGGTCTGCCAGTAGTGGTCGATCACCGGCTTGCCAAGTCCCTCGGAGATCCATGCGTGGGTCGGCTCATCGAGCGGCTCGCCCGCAAGGAACAGGTGCTTGAGCGAGGAGAGGTCGTATTTCTTGAGCCACGCGATGTCGTGCTTCTTGAGGACCCGGATCGCGGTGGGTGCCGAGAACATCACGCTGACCTCATGGTCCTGCACGATCTTCCACCAGACACCCGCGTCCGGGCGGACCGGCACGCCTTCGTAGAGGATGCTCGTCATGCCCGCAATCAGCGGCGCGTAGATGATGTAGGAGTGCCCGACCGCCCAGCCGATGTCCGAGGTCGTGAAGATCGTCTCGCCGGGCTCGCCACAGTAGATGTATTCCATCGACGCGGCCATCGCGACCGCATGCCCGCCGACGTCGCGCTGCACGCCCTTGGGCTTGCCCGTGGTGCCCGACGTGTAGAGGATGTAAGACGGCTCGTTCGATTCGAGCCACGTGCACGGGACTTTGGCATTTGCGTATTCGGAAGCCAGCGCCGCCCAGTCGACATCGCGCCCCGCAACGACGGGCATCCGCGCGTCCAGCCCCCGCTTGAAAATCAGCACATGCTTCGGCGGCGACTTGGAGAGCTTCATCGACTCGTCGACCAGCGCCTTGTAGAGCACGGGCTTGCCCATGCGGCTGCCGCCGTCGGCGGTGACCATGAGCGCGGGCCTGGCGTCGTCGATCCTCGCGGCGAGGCTTGCCGCCGCAAAACCACCGAAGACAACGGAGTGAACCGCCCCGATACGGGCGCAGGCAAGGATCGCGAAGACCGCTTCGGGCGTGTTCGGCATGTAGATGATCACGCGATCGCCCTTGCCCACCCCAAGCGAAATCATCATTGCGGCGACGCACTGCACTTGCGAGTGCAGCTCGCGATAGGTCAGGCTCAGCTCCTTGTCGACCTCGGTGGAGATCCAGACGATCGCCTTCTGGTTGCCGCGCTTTTCGAGGTGCCGGTCGACCGCGTTGTGGCAGAGGTTCGTCTCCCCGCCCACGAACCATCTTGCGAACGGCGGACGCGAGAAATCGAGCACCTTCGAATGCGGCTTGTGCCAGTCGATGCGCCTGGCCTCCGCGGCCCAGAATCCCTCGCGATCCTGGATCGAGCGGCGGTGGAAATCCTTTATGGTGGGCATTGCTCCTCCTGCATGGTGCCGATTCTGATGTCCTTCTGGTTTTTGACTTTCACAAATCTCGTGATTTCGAGAAATCTAACGCTTGCGCGTCGCGCAAGCGAAGGATCTCTCGAAATCACGAGACCGGAGAAAACAAAATACGCTCGGGCCCGACCCTCAACCTCCCCCAATCTCCACCACCGTCCGCCCTGTCGCTTTCGACTCGATGAACGCGTTGAAGACCGTGGGCAGCTGGTCGAACTTCACCGTCTTGGTCATCTCCTTGAGGTGCGCCGGCCGCATGTCGGTCGCAAGGCGCCGCCAGACCTCCTGCCTGAGCGGCATCGGGCAATTCACCGAATCGACGCCGAGCAGGCTCGCGCCGCGCAGGATGAACGGCAGCACCGTGGTATTCAGCGAGTGGCTCGCGGCCAGCCCGATCGAGGCAATGGTGCCGCCGACTTTCATGCCGCTGGCCATCCAGGCGAGCACCTCGCCACCGAGGTTGTCCACTGCGCCGGCCCATTGCGCCTTGTCGAGCGGACGGATCTTCGCGAGATCGAGGCTTTGGCGCAGCATCACTTCCTTCGCGCCGATCTTCTTCAGGTAATCCGTCTCGGCTTCCTTACCGGTCAGCGCGACGACGTGGTAACCGAGGCGCGCGAGTGCATCGATCGCCACCGACCCTACGCCGCCAGTCGCGCCATTGACGATCACCGGGCCGTTCGCCGGCCTGAGGCCGTTCTGCTCCATGCGCACGATGCCAAGCCCCGCGGTGAAGCCCGCGGTGCCGAACGCCATCGCCTCCAGGAGGCTGAGCCCCTGCGGAAGCTTCACCAGCCAGTCGGCCGGGAGGCGCGCATATTCCGCGTAGCCGCCATGGTGCTTCACGCCGAGGTCGAAGCCCGTGGCGAGCACCTTGTCGCCCTTGGCGAACCTCGCATCGGTGGACGATTCGACCGTGCCGGAAAGGTCGATGCCGCCGATGCATTCCGGGCGCAGCAGGATGCGGCCCTTGCCGGTCGCGGCAAGGGCATCCTTGAAGTTGACATCCGAGTACGCGACGCGGACCACGACTTCGCCCGGGTCGAGCTCCTCGAGCGTGAAGTCGGTGAAGGCCGCGCTGGCCTTCTTGTCGACCTCGGTGATCTTGTATGCCCTGAACTTTTCCATTGCCTTCTCCTGGTGCGCAATCCAATGCGCCGATTCTAGTGCCTGGGCTTTTCGGCCTGCAGGTAGTCGCTCGATTGCATTTCGGTCAGCCGGCTCACCGTGCGGGCGAATTCCACGCTCGCAGTTTCACCCGCCGGGCCGGCGATGTACAACTCTTCCGGGTCCGCTTCGGCCGAGCAGATGAGCTTGATGCTCTCGTCGTAGAAGATGTCCACCAGCCAGGTGAAGCGGCGCGCCGAATCCGCGTTGTTTGCCGAGATCCGCGGGATTCCCGAAAGGATCACCGTGTGGAATCGCCGCGCGAGGTCCACGTAGTCGGCATACGAGCGCGGCCCGCCGCAGAGCACGCTGAAGTCGAACCAGACCAGGCCCCCCGCGCGCTTGCGGTAGGCGATCTCGCGACCCTCGACGTCCAGCGGGTGGGTTTCCTCCTCGACGTCCTTGAGGTTGGCGAAGATGCGCTCCAGCGAGGCTTCAGCCGCCGCATCGAGGGGTGCGTGATAGACGCGCACCTGCTCGAGCGCCCGGCGCCGGTAGTCGTTGCCGGCATCCACTTCGAGCACGTCCATGCGGCTCTTGATGAGCTCGATCGTCGGCAGGAACCGCTCGCGCTGCAGCCCGTGGGGGTAGAGCTGGTCCGGGCAATAGTTGCTCGTCATGCAGAACACGACGCCGCGATCCATCACCCGGTCGAGGAAGCGGCCGAGGATCATCGCATCCGCGATGTCCGAGACATGGAATTCGTCGAAGCAGATGAGCCGGAATCGCTTGGCGACGCGCTCCGCGACCGCCGCGATGGGGTCCTCGGTGCCCTTGACCTCCGAGAGCTCGCGATGGATCTCGCGCATGAAGTGATGGAAGTGCACCCGGCGCTTGCGGATCAGCGGCACGCAGCGGTAGAACGAATCCATCAGGAAGCTCTTGCCCCGCCCGACGCCACCCCAGAGGTAGACCCCGCGCGGCAGCTCCGGCTTGACGAGCATGCGCTTCCACGCGGTGTTGCGAAGCTTCTTGTACGCGGTCCACTCGTCGTAAAGATTCTGCAGGCGCTCTACCGCCCGCCACTGCGCCGCATCGGAGACGAACCCGCGCTTGGCGAGGCTCTGCTGGTAGAGGGAGACGACATCCAGGCGGGCGCCGCCTTGGCCATCCTGCGACCCGGAGTCCGGGTCGAAAGCGCTGTCACGCATCCGGCCGGACCGCCTCCGTGCGTGCGTACCTGCGGGACATCCGGCTGCGCATCCAGCTGCGTATCCAGCTGCGCATCTAACTGCGCATCTAACTGTTAAGCGAACGCTTGTCGACGGCGAGCGCGGCCTCGCGCATCACCTCGGACATGGACGGGTGCGCATGGCAGATGCGTGCGATGTCCTCGGACGAGGCCGAGAACTCCATCGCCATCACTGCTTCGGCGATCATCTCGGAGGCGAGCGCGCCGATGGCATGCACGCCTAGCACCCGGTCGGTTTTTTCGTCCGCGAGAATCTTGACGAAGCCCTCCGACGCGCCCTTGCCGAGCGCGCGCCCGTTAAATGCGAACGGGAAGCGTCCGGCGCGGTAGGCGGTGCCCTCGGCCTTGAGCTGCTGCTCGGTCTTGCCGACCCAGGCGATCTCGGGCGAGGTGTAGATCACCCAGGGGATCGCGTCGTAGTTCACGTGGCCCTTCTGGCCGGCGATGATCTCCGCGACCATCACGCCCTCTTCCTCGCCCTTGTGCGCGAGCATCGGGCCGCGCACCACATCGCCGATCGCCCAGACATTGGCGAGGTTCGTGCGGCAGTGCTCGTCGACCTCGACGAACCCGCGCGGGTCGATTTTGAGGCCCACGTCGGCCGCGCCGAGCCCGTCGGTATTCGGTATCCGGCCGATCGAAACGATCAGGCGGTCGCATTCGAGCTTTTTCGCGGCGCCCTCCGAGCCTTCGTACTCGACGGTGACATCCTTTTTGCCCTTCTTCACCGACCTGATCTTGATGCCGAGCTCGATGTCGAGCCCCTGGCCCTTGGTGAAGATCTTCCAGGCTTCCGCAGCCACCGACTCGTCGGCCGCGCCGAGAAAATTCGGCAGCGCCTCGACCACCTTGACCTTCGAGCCGAGCCGGCGCCACACGCTCCCCAGCTCCAGCCCGATCACGCCGGCGCCGATGACGCCGAGCCGCTCGGGGATCGAGTCGAAGGACAGCGCGCCTTCGTTGTCGCAGATCAGCACGTTGTCCACCGGCGCATCCGGCAGGTGACGCGCCTTCGAGCCCGTGGCGACGATGACATGCTTGCCGGTCACGGTGTCTGTCGCCTTGGCGCCGGCGACCTGCACCTGCCAGCCCTCCGCGCCAGCACCGGACAGCTTGCCGCGCCCCTGCAGCCAGGTGACCTTGTTCTTCTTGAACAGGCCAGCGATGCCCGAAGTCATCTTGGCGACGATCTTGTCCTTGCGCTCCAGCATCGTGGGCAGATCAATCTTCACGCCGGTGGCGGTGATGCCGTGTTCCTTGAAATGGCCGGTGACGTGCTCGTAGTTCTCGGAGGATTCGAGCAATGCCTTGGACGGGATGCAGCCCACGTTGAGACAGGTGCCCCCCAGCCGCAGGTCGCCCTTGGGGCCTTTCCAATCCTCCACGCAGGCAGTGTCAAGACCGAGCTGCGCCGCTCGAATCGCCGCGATATAACCCGCCGGGCCGGACCCGATGACGATGACGTCGAAGGCCTGGGCCATGTCAGACCTCGATCAGCAGGCGCGCGGGATCCTCGAGGGCTTCCTTGACCGCGACGAGGAACAGCACGGCCTCACGGCCGTCGATGATGCGGTGGTCATAGGAGAGCGCGAAGTAGTTCATCGGCCGCACCACGACCTGGCCGTTCTCAACGACCGCGCGGTCCTTGGTCGCATGCACGCCGAGGATCGCCGACTGCGGGGGGTTGATGATCGGCGTCGAGAGCATCGAGCCGAACACGCCGCCGTTGGAGATCGAGAACGTTCCGCCGGTCAGGTCTTCGATCGAAAGCTTGCCGTCGGAGGCTTTCTTGCCGTACTCGGCGATCTTCTTCTCGATGCCGGAGAAGCTCAGCTGGTCGCAGTCGCGCAGGATCGGCACGACGAGGCCACGCGGGCTGCCCACGGCGATGCCGATGTCGAAGTAACCGTGATAGACGATGTCGTTGCCGTCGACCGACGCGTTGACCACCGGGTACCTCTTGAGCGCGGCAACAACCGCCTTGACGAAGAACGACATGAAGCCGAGCTTCACGCCGTGCTCCTTCTCGAAGCGCTCCTGGTACTTCTTCCTCATGTCGAGGATCGGCTGCATGTTGACCTCGTTGAAGGTCGTCAGGATCGCGGCCGTGGACTGCGACTGGACGAGGCGCTCGGCGATGCGCGCCCGCAGGCGGGACATCGGCACGCGCTGCTCGGGACGGTTCGCGAGCAGCGCGTCCACATTGACCGGCATGGAGGGATGGGGTAGCGCAGCGGGCTGCGCAGGACGCGGTGCGGGCGCGGGCGCGGGCGTAGGCGTAGGCGACGGTGCCGCCTGAAGCACGTCCCCCTTGGTCACGCGGCCGTCACGGCCGGTGCCGGAAATCGTCGAGGTATCGACGCCTTTCTCGGCCGCAATCTTCTGCGCGGCCGGCATCACCGGGGCGCTGGAAGCCGCGGGTGCAGGAGCTGGCGCGGGCGCTGCGACTTTGGGTGCAGCCGCAACGGTGGCCTTGGCTTCGGTGTCGATCTGCGCGATCACGTCACCCGAGGTCACCGTGTCCTTCTCGCCCTTGAGGATCTTGACCAGCACGCCGTCGGCCGGGCAGGGCAGCTCCATGACGACCTTGTCGGTCTCGATGTCGATCAGGTTTTCATCCCGAACCACGGCTTCGCCTTCCTTCTTGTGCCATGCAAGAAGCGTGGCTTCGGAAACCGATTCGGACAGCTGCGGTATTTTTACTTCAAGGATCATCTTTATTCCCCGTTCCGTTTTTCCCCGGGTCCGGCTAAGCCTCGCCACGGGTTGTGAAAAAACAGGCGCGTAACGCGCCGGGCTTTTCTGCTTTTTACTTTCTTCTCGTTACTTGTACTTCCCGAAAGCCTGGTCGACGAGCGCTTTCTGGCGTTCGTTGTGCTTTGAGAGGTACCCCCCTGCCGGCGCGGCCGAGGGCGGCCGCCCCGCGTAATGCAGTTTCTGTTCCGGGCGCATGTTCTCCGAGAGGTAATGCGCGGTCTGGTACCACGCGCCCTGGTTCTGCGGCTCTTCCTGGCACCAGATCACTTCAAGCGCGTTCGGGTACTTCTTCATCTCGGCTGCGAACGGCTTGTGCGGGAACGGATAGAGCTGCTCGACGCGAATGATCGCGATGTTGTCCAGCCGCCGCTCGCGACGGGCCGAAAGCAGGTCGTAGTAGACCTTGCCGCAGCAGGCAACCACGCGCGTGACCGCCTTCGTGTCCAATGCATCGATCTCGGGAATGACGGTCTGGAAGGTGCCCTTGGCCAGGTCCTTCAGCGGCGAGGCGGCCTCCTTCTTGCGCAGCAGCGACTTGGGCGTCATCACGATGAGCGGCTTGCGGAAAGCGCGCAGCATCTGGCGGCGCAGCAGGTGGAAGATCTGCGCTGCGTTCGAGGGGACGACGACCTGCATGTTGTGCTCGGCGCAAAGCTGCAGGTAGCGTTCCAGCCGCGCCGAGGAGTGCTCGGGCCCCTGCCCTTCGTAGCCGTGCGGCAGCAGCATCACGAGGCCGCAGACACGGCCCCACTTGGCTTCGCCCGAGGAGATGAACTGGTCGATCACGACCTGCGCGCCATTGGCAAAATCGCCGAACTGCGCCTCCCAGATCACGAGCTCGTTGGGTTCGGCGGTCGAATAGCCGTACTCGAAACCGAGGACGGCTTCTTCCGAGAGCACCGAATCGATCACGACGAAATCGCCCTGGTCCTTGGCGATGTTGTTCAGGGGCACGTAACTGCCCGAGTCCCAGCGCTCGCGGTCCTGGTCATGCAGCACCGAATGCCGGTGCGCAAACGTGCCGCGGCCGGAATCCTGCCCCGACAGGCGCACGTTGTAGCCGTTTGCAACGAGCGAGGCGTACGAAAGCGTTTCGGCCATGCCCCAGTCGACCGGGAGCTTGCCTTCGCCCATCTGCTTTCTTGCGTTGACCAGCCGCTCGACCGTCGGATGCAGCTTGAATCCTTCGGGCAGCGTGGTGAGGCGCTCGGCCAGGCGCTGAAGCTGCGCAAGCGGCACGTGCGTGTCCGCGGCATCGGTCCACTTGGCGCCGACGAACGGCACCCAATCGACCGCGAACTTGCTCTTGAAGTTGGAGATCACCGGGTTCGAGGTGTGCGTGCCGGCGTCGAGGTCGGCGCGGAACTTCTTGATGATCGCGTCGGGCTCCTCCGGCTTGATCACGCCTTGCGTAATGAGCTTGTCCGCGTAGAGCTTGCGGGTGCCCGGGTGCTGACCGATCTTCTTGTACATCAGAGGCTGGGTGATGAACGGCTCGTCCTGCTCGTTGTGCCCCAGTTTCCGGTAGCAGACCATGTCGATCACGACATCCTTGTGGAACTGCTTGCGGAAGTCGAGCGCGAGCTGCGTCACGTACTGGACCGCCTCGGGGTCGTCCGCATTCACATGGAAGATCGGCGCCTCGACCATCTTCGCCACGTCGGTGCAGTAGATCGTCGAGCGCGCATCGCGCGGATCCGACGTTGTAAAGCCGATCTGGTTGTTCACCACGATGTGCACCGTGCCGCCGGTGCCGTAGCCGCGCGTGCCCGAAAGGTTCAGCGTCTCCATGACCACGCCCTGCCCCGCGAACGCGGCATCGCCGTGAATCAGGATCGGCAGCACCTGGTCGCCGGTCTTGTCGTCACGACGGCGCTGGCGCGCGCGGACCGAGCCTTCCACGACCGGGTTCACGATTTCCAGGTGCGAAGGGTTGAAAGCCGCGCTGATATGCACCGGGCCGCCGGGCGTCGTGATGTCCGACGAGAACCCCTTGTGGTACTTCACGTCGCCCGAAAAGGTGTGCTCGGTGTTGCTCTTGCCCTCGAACTCCGAGAAGAGCTCATGCGGCATCTTGCCCAGCACGTTGACGAGCACATTGAGGCGGCCGCGGTGCGCCATGCCGATCACGATTTCCTGAACGCCGGAAGCACCTGCGCGCTGGATCAGTTCGTCCACCGAGGGAATCAAGCTCTCGCTGCCTTCGAGCGAGAAGCGCTTCTGGCCGACGAAGCGCGTGTGCAGGTACTTCTCGAGCGTCTCGGCTTCGGTGAGCTTGAGCAGGATGCGCTTCTTGAATTCAGGGGTGAAACTGGGCGTCGCGCGGATCGGCTCGATGCGCTCCTGGATCCACAGCCGCTGGGCGCGCTCGCCGATGAACATGTATTCGAAGCCGATGTTGCGGCAGTATGTGTCGCGCAACGCCTGGACCAGCGTGCGCAGCGTGACCCGCTCGAGGCTCACGAACGAACCGGCGTTCACCTCCTGGTCCAGGTCGGCCTCCGACAGGTCGTAATAGGCCGACTCGAGCTCGGGCGCGGGCGGGCGCGGCATGCGCTTGAGCGGGTCGAGCGTTGCCCAGCGTGAGCCCGCGATGCGGTAGGAGGTCACCAGCAGGAGGGCTGCGACCTGCAGGCGCTCGTGCATAACGAACTCGACCGGCGCGCGATTGGCGCCGAGCTGGCCGGCCTTGGCGCGCTGCACGAACGATTCGACCACCGGCGCGTGGGCCACGTCCTTGCCACCGTTGCCCTGGGCGCCGGGCATCAGCTGCATCTGGTCGAAATACTCGCGCCAGCCCTCGGGCACGGCGCCCGGGTTGACGAGGTACTGCTCGTAGAGTTCCTCGACGAACGGCGCGTTGCCGCCGAACAGGTAGGAGTTGCCGGCGAGCTGCTTCATCATGGCGGGGTCCTCCTGCTCAGCGCTGGTCGATGGGCTGCACTTCGCGGCGGCCAGCGCCCTTGTAAAGCTGGCGCGGGCGGCCGATCTTCTGCTCCGGGTCGGAGATCATCTCGTTCCACTGCGCGATCCAGCCGACCGTGCGCGCGAGCGAGAAGATGCAGGTGAACATCGATACCGGGATGCCCAGCGCGCGCTGCACGATGCCGGAGTAGAAGTCGACGTTCGGGTAGAGCTTGCGGGAGACGAAGTACTCGTCTTCGAGGGCCACTTTCTCGAGCGCCATGGCGAGCTTGAACAGGCGGTCTTTCCCGAGGCCCAGCTCGGTCAGCACTTCGTAGCAGGTTTCGCGCATGAGCTTGGCGCGCGGATCGTAGTTCTTGTAGACGCGATGGCCGAATCCCATGAGCTTGGAGCCGGAATTCTTGTCCTTCACCTGTTTGATGAACTCGGGGATCTTGGAGGCGTCGCCGATTTCCTCGAGCATATTGAGGGCCGCCTCGTTGGCGCCGCCGTGCGCGGGGCCCCAAAGGCAGGCGATTCCCGCCGCGATGCAGGCAAAGGGATTGGCGCCCGACGAGCCCGACAAGCGCACGGTCGAGGTCGAGGCGTTCTGCTCGTGATCGGCGTGCAGGATCAGGATGCGGTCCAGCGCGCGGACCAGCACCGGGTTGACCTTGTACTCCTCGGCCGGTACCGCAAACATCATGCGCATGAAATTGGCCGAGTACGAAAGGTCGTTGCGCGGGTAAACGAATGGCTGGCCGACGTTGTACTTGTAGGTCATCGCGACGATCGTCGGCAGCTTTGCGATCAGGCGGAAGGCCGAGATCTTGCGGTGCTCGGGGTTCGCGATGTCCAGCGAGTCGTGATAGAAGGCCGAAAGCGCGCCGACCACGCCGACCAGCACCGCCATCGGATGCGCGTCGCGCCGGAAACCGGTGAAGAAGCGGGTTAGCTGGTCATGGACCATCGTGTGGTGCGTGACCGTGTCGACGAACTTCCCTTTCTGCGAAGTGTTCGGCAGCTCCCCGTTCAGCAGCAGGTAACAGGTCTCGAGAAAATCGCAGTGCTGCGCGAGCTGCTCGATCGGGTAGCCGCGATAGAGCAGCACGCCGGCATCGCCATCGATGTAGGTGATGCTCGAGTTGCAGCTCGCGGTCGAGAGGAAGCCCGGGTCGTAGGTGAACATGCCCGACTTGCCGTAAAGCGTGCGGATGTCGATGACTTCCGGGCCGATCGAGCCGGAGAGCACCGGGAAATCGAGCGTTTTTCCGTCGGCGAGCGTCAGGGTGGCTTTCTTGTCCAAGGGCTTCTCCAGTCAGGTATCGCGGTTCGTCTCGCGAGGAAATTCAGCTAGCGCGCAGCACGTCGACCAACTGCTTGTGGCGGGGAGCATAGTCCTCGCTTCGGCCGTTGACGATATCCCACAGGTCGTTATCCGGGTAGTCGAGCAGTTCGTTCAGCAAAACCAGCGTTCCCGCATCCAGCCGCGCCGCCTTTTGGTGCAGGAAACGGCCGAGCACCAGGTCGAGCTCGAGCAGTCCGCGGCGGCACTTCCATTTCAACCGGTGCTGTTCGGCGGTGTCAGGCGCAAGGTCATGCATCGCGCACCGGGCTAGACAGCCCTCTTGACCATCAGGTCCTTGATCTTGCCGATGGCGCGCGTGGGATTCAGGTTCTTCGGGCACACGTCCACACAGTTCATGATCGTGTGGCAGCGGAAGAGGCGGTACGGGTCTTCGAGGTTGTCCAGCCGCTCGCTCGTGGCCTGGTCGCGCGTGTCGGCGATGAAGCGGTAGGCCTGCAGCAGGCCCGCCGGCCCGACGAACTTGTCCGGGTTCCACCAGAACGACGGGCACGCGGTCGAGCAGCAGGCGCACAGGATGCACTCGTACAAGCCGTTGAGTTCCTCGCGGTCCTCGGGCGATTGCAACCTTTCCCTTTCGGGCGCGGGCTCGTCGTTGATGAGGTAGGGCTTGATCGAGTGGTACTGCTTGAAGAACTGCGTCATGTCGACGACGAGGTCGCGGATCACGGGCAGCCCGGGCAGCGGGCGCAGCGTGACGTGGTCGGGCAAGTCGGCCAGCTTGGTGATGCAGGCGAGGCCGTTCTTGCCGTTGATGTTCATCGCGTCCGAGCCGCAGACGCCCTCGCGGCAGGAGCGCCGGAAAGACACCGAGTCGTCTTCCGACTTGATGCGGGCCAGCGCGTCGAGGAGCATCCGGTCGGTGGGCTCGAGCGCCAAATCGTAGTCCTGCATGCGCGGCGCGCAATCCTTGTCGGGGTCGTAGCGGTAGATGCTGAATCGCATGGTGCTTGGGTTCCCTTAATCCTTGCCTAGTACGTCCGGACCTTCGGCTCGAAGGCTTCGACCGACAGCGGTTTCTGGTGCACCGGCTTGTACTCGAGGCGATTGTTTACCTTGAACCACAGGGTGTGCTTCATCCAGTTTTTGTCGTCGCGGTCCGGATAGTCCTCGCGCGCCTGAGCGCCGCGGGACTCCCGCCTCGCCTCGGCCGATACGACCGTGGCCATCGCGGTCTCGACGAGGTTGTCCAGTTCCAGCGCCTCGATCCGCGCGGTGTTGAACACCTTGGACTTGTCCTTGATGTAGGTGCGGCCGGCGCGCTCGGCGATTTCCTTCATGCGCGTAACGCCCTCGACCAGCATGTCGGGGAAGCGGAACACGCCGCAATGCGCCTGCATCGAGCGCCGCAGGTCGTTGCCGACGTCGAACACCCGCTCTCCCGACATCGCGGAATCGAGCCGCGCTAGCCGGGACATCGAGTAGTCGCCGGCGTCTTTCGGCAGGTCGCGGTGCGCGAGCGGCTGGCGGCGGATTTCTTCCACCGCGCTCTCCCCGCCCGCCTTGCCGAACACGACCAGGTCGAGCAGCGAATTCGTGCCCAGCCGGTTCGCACCATGCACCGAGACGCACGCGCACTCGCCAACCGCGAACAATCCGGGCACCGGCACTTCGGGGTTGCCGCCTTTGGGCACCACCACCTGGCCCAGGTAATTCGTCGGGATGCCGCCCATCTGGTAATGGACTGTGGGCACCACGGGAATCGGGTCCTTGATCGGGTCGACGTTCGCGAACTTGAGCGCGATCTCGCGGATGCCCGGCAGGCGCAGGTTGATGACGTCGGGGCCGAGATGGTCCAGCTTGAGGAGCAGGTGGTCGGCATCCTTGCCGCAGCCACGGCCTTCCTTGATTTCGGTGGTCATCGCGCGCGAAACGACGTCGCGGCTAGCGAGGTCCTTGGCGTTCGGCGCATAGCGCTCCATGAAGCGCTCGCCATCCTTGTTGAGCAGGTATCCGCCCTCGCCGCGCACGCCTTCGGTGATCAGCACGCCGGCGCCGGCCACGCCGGTCGGGTGGAACTGCCAGAACTCCATGTCCTCGAGCGGGATGCCGGCGCGCGCCGCCATGCCGATGCCATCGCCCGTGTTGATGAACGCGTTGGTGCTGGCGGCGTAGATGCGCCCGCCGCCGCCGGTGGCAAGAATCGTCGACTTGCCCTGCAGGATCATGACCTCGCCGGTCTCCATCTCCATGGCGACGACGCCGCAGACCGCACCCTCGGCATCCGTCACGAGGTCGAGGGCCATCCACTCGACGAAGAACTGCGTGTTGACCTTGACGTTGTTCTGGTAGAGCGTGTGCAGCATCGCGTGGCCGGTGCGGTCGGCCGCCGCGCACGAGCGCATCGCCATCTTGGCGCTGCCGTACTCCTGCGTATGGCCGCCGAACGGGCGCTGGTAGATCTTGCCGTTTTCCAGGCGGTCGAAAGGCATGCCCATGTGCTCGAGCTCGACCACGACCTCGACCGCGCGGCGGCACATGTATTCGATCGCGTCCTGGTCGCCAAGGTAGTCCGAGCCCTTGACCGTGTCGTACATGTGCCAGTGCCAGTTGTCCTCGGTCGAGTTGGCCAGCGGCGCCGCGATGCCGCCCTGCGCCGCCACCGTGTGCGAGCGCGTGGGGAAGACCTTGGTCAGCACCGCCACTTTCATTCCCGCACGCGCGAGCTCGAGCGAGGCGCGCATGCCCGAGCCGCCGGCACCCACGACGACTGCATCAAATCTTCTTACGGGAAGCGACACGCTTTTATCTCCACAGGATCTGCACGGCCCAGGCGACGTAGCACGCGATCGTCAGCAGCACCAGCGCCTCGAGCGTCAACCGCACGGCGGTGGACTTGACGTAATCCATGATGATGTCGCGCACGCCGACCCAGGCATGCCAGGCGAGGCTCGCGGCGAACAGCAGGGTCGCCACGCGCATCCAGCCGGTGGCGAAAAGCTCGCGCCACGCAATGAAGGTCATCGGCGGCCCGGTGAGGACCACGCCGAGGACGACGACCGTATAGACCGCCATGATGACGGCCGTGATCCGCTGGGCCAGCCAGTCGCGCAGGCCGTAGTGCGCGCCGACAACCACGCGGTTCACCATAGCTTGGCTCCGAGGAAGAGCGTCATCACAACGCTTACCGCCAGCACGATCCAGCTCGTGAGCCGCGCGGTCGCGAGGTCGCCCCCCTTGTCGAGATCGAGCAGCAGGTAGCGGATGCCGGCGCAGAAATGGTGGCAGTACGCCCAGATCAGCGCGAGCATGGCCAGTTTCACCAGCACATGGTCCGCATACCGCCTTACCGCGTCGAAGCCTTCCTGCGAGACGAGGCTCCGGTCCAGCATGTAGAGGAGCCAGACACCGGCCACGAACAGGAGGGCGCCGCTGATCCGATGCAATATCGAAACGAATGCCGGCACGGGCAGCCGGATCTGGACGAGATTGAGGTAAACCGGTCTTTTTTTCTTAGTAGCGACGATGGACATGTCGGAGAACCGTATTGAGGACCCGCCCCGGTAGCCAGGAATGCGCAGGCAGACTCGGACCCGTAATTATAGCGCCGGAGCCCGGCGCGCTTCGCGCCAGTCCGGCCCGCATGCGCAGGCTCATCCGAGCTCGCTTTTATAGAAGTAGCGGTCGGTCTTGTACAGGCCGCGCCGCCACTCGACCGGCTTGTCGGCATACGTGTATGAAACTCTTTCGACCGCGAGCAGCGGGTGTCCGGATTCGATATGCAACAGCCCGGCGTTCGTCTTGTCCGCGGCCGCGGCCTTGAGTTTTTCTTCGGCCCGCACCATGCGCGTGCCGAACTGGGTTTCGAACAGGTTGTAGAGCGCGCCCTTGTGCTCCGACACGGCCGCCGCGGTCAGCCCCTTGAAGACCAGTCCCGGGAGCCAGACTTCCTCCAGCACGACCGGGTCGCCGCCGAACACCAGCAGGCGCTTGATGACGACCATGGGATCGCCCGCCTTGAGCTCGAGCATGCGCGCGACCTCGGCGCTCGCGCGCGCGCGGCGCAATTCGAGCAGCTGGCGCTCCACCGCGCCGGATTCGCCCGAATCGGGCGCGAGGCGCAGGAACCTGAATCGAACCTGACGCTCGCCGTGGGTCGCGACGAACGTGCCCTTGCCCTGCCGGCGGTACACGAGGTTCTCGGCGGCCAGCTCGTCGATCGCCTTGCGCACGGTGCCTTGGCTTACCTTGTAGCGGCTCGCGAGGTCCATCTCGCTCGGGATCGCCTCGCCGGGCCGCCACGAGCCCGAGCGCAGCTCCTCCAGCAGCAGGGCCTTGATCTGCTGGTAGAGCGGGCTGAAGGTCGGCGAACTCGTCGATGAACTCATGCGAACGATTTGAGCACAGTTTCGATGCACTCGTCTATCTAGTGTTATTTGTCTTATAAAAGACACAAGACGATTTGACGCGCCGCGACCTGCGCGCTTACCATCGCGTTTCTCACAGCCCAACGGTCGTCACCCGCAACGCCACACCGGAGTCATTCCCCATGTCCAAAGCCCCCGTTCGTGTCGCAGTTACCGGCGCCGCCGGCCAGATCGGTTATGCCCTCCTCTTCCGCATCGCCAGCGGCGAAATGCTCGGCAAGGACCAGCCGGTCATCCTGCAGCTGCTCGAGATCCCCGACGAGAAGGCGCAGAAGGCCCTCAAGGGCGTGATGATGGAACTCGACGACTGCGCGTTCCCGCTCCTGCAGGGCATGGTCGCAGCCTCCGACCCGATGGTTGCCTTCAAGGACGTCGGCGTTGCCCTGCTCGTGGGCGCGCGCCCGCGCGGTCCCGGCATGGAAAGGAAAGACCTGCTCGAAGCCAACGGCAAGATCTTCGCGCCGCAGGGCCGGGCCCTCGACAAGGTGGCCGAGCGCAACGTGAAAGTGCTGGTGGTGGGCAACCCCGCAAACACGAATGCGCTCATCGCGATGAAGAACGCGCCGGGCCTCAAGCCGCAGCAGTTCACGGCCATGATGCGCCTCGACCATAACCGCTCGCTCACGCAAGTCGCGCAGAAGGTCGGCAAGCCGGTGTCCTCGGTCAAGAAGATGACGATCTGGGGCAACCACTCGTCCACGCAGTACCCGGATCTCTTCCAGGCCGAGGTCGACGGCGGACGAGCCTGGCCGATGATCAACGACCAGGCCTGGCTCGAGACGTCCTTCATCCCCACCGTGCAGAAGCGCGGCGCGGCGATCATCGAGGCCCGCGGCCTCTCCTCGGCAGCCAGCGCCGCAAACGCCGCGATCGATCATGTGCGCGACTGGTCGCTCGGCACGCCGGCCGGCGACTGGGTCAGCATGGGCATCCCCTCCGAGGGCAGCTACGGCATTCCCGAGGGCGTGCTCTACGGGTTCCCGGTGACCTGCAAGGGCGGCAGCTACGAAATTGTCAAAGGGCTGGAAGTCAGCGAGTTCAGCCGCAAGCGCATGGATGCGACGCTCAAGGAACTGCACGAAGAGCGCGACGGCGTGAAGAACCTGCTTGGCTGACCGGGGAAAGCAGATGAGCGAAGCACCCGCAGCGGCCACCGCCGGCCCCAAACCCAAGAAATCCGTCGCATTGTCCGGCGTGACCGCGGGCAATACCGCGCTCTGCACCGTCGGCCGCACCGGCAACGACCTGCACTACCGCGGCTACGACATCCTCGACTTCGCCGACGAGGCCGAGTTCGAGGAAGTCGCCTACCTGCTGGTGCACGGCAAGCTGCCGAATGCCGCGGAGCTCGCCGGTTACAAGGCCAAGCTCAAGGCGCTGCGCGGGCTGCCGGCCAACCTCAAGGCGGCCCTCGAGTGGATCCCGCCCTCGGCGCACCCCATGGACGTGATGCGCACCGGCGTTTCGGTGCTCGGCACGCTGATCCCGGAGAAGGACGACCACAACCTCCCGGGCGCGAAGGACATTGCCGACCGCCTGATGGCCTCGCTGGGGTCGATGCTGCTGTACTGGTATCACTACAGCCATAACGGCAAGCGCATCGAGACCGAAACGGACGACGACTCGATCGGCGGCCATTTCCTGCGGCTGCTGCATGGCAAGGAGCCGTCAGCGGAGTGGGTGCGCGCGATGCACACGTCGCTCATCCTTTACGCGGAGCACGAGTTCAACGCCTCCACGTTTACCTGCCGCGTCGTTGCGGGCACAGGCTCGGACATGTACAGCTCGATCTGCGGGGGCATCGGCGCGCTGCGCGGCCCCAAGCACGGCGGCGCGAACGAAGTGGCCTTCGAAGTCCAGTCGCGCTATGCGACGCCGGAGGAGGCGGAAGCCGACGCGATCCGCCGCATCCAGGCCAAGGAGATCGTCATCGGCTTCGGCCATCCGGTCTACACGACCGGCGACCCGCGCAACAAGGTCATCAAGGACGTCGCGCAGCGCTTGTCGAAAACCAGGAAGAGCCTGAAGCTGTTCGAAATTGCCGATCGCCTGGAGACCGTCATGTGGCGCGAAAAGAAGATGTTCGCCAACCTCGACTGGTTCAGCGCGGTGAGCTATCACATGATGGGCGTGCCCACCGCGATGTTCACGCCGATCTTCGTGATCGCGCGCACCAGCGGCTGGGCCGCGCACGTGATCGAGCAGCGCATCGATGGCAAGATCATCCGGCCGGCGGCCAACTACACCGGCCCGGAAAACATGCAGTGGGTTGCCTTGCGCAACCGCAAATAGGAGAGTCGCCGTGCCCGAATCCAGGCTGATGCAGTTCCTGAGCAGGATCCTCGGCCCTTCGGGCCGGCGGTACGAGTCCGAGACGACCACGTTCATGCGCGATTTTCTCGCCCAGCACCCCGAAGAAGTGGTCTCCCAGCGCAAGGGCCGCGGCGTGTGGTGGGACAAGGACGCGAGGGAGCGCACCGAGCCGCCCATGGCGAAGAACTCGCCCAAATCCGGCGGTGCCGAATACACCTTCAAGGCTTGAGCCGCACAGGCGCCGCTGGCGCTGCCGCAACGTGATTGCCAACCCCAAATCCGCTCTTACGGAAACCGCCCAATGTCCGCTCACATCTCCAACGTCCGCCCCAAGCCCGAACCCGTCCTCACCAAGATCGCCGACTACGCGACCAAGTATTCGGTCAAGTCGGCCGAAGCTTTCGAGACCGCGCGCTACTGCCTGATCGACACGCTCGGCTGCGGGTTCGAGGCGCTCGAATACCCCGCCTGCACCAAGCTCATGGGCCCGATCGTGCAGGGCACGGTGGTGCCGAACGGCGCGAAGGTCCCGGGCACGCAGTTCCAGCTCGATCCCGTCAAGGCGGCTTTCGACATCGGCGCAATGATCCGCTGGCTGGACTTCAACGACACCTGGCTGGCGGCCGAATGGGGCCATCCCTCGGACAACCTTGGCGGGATCCTCGCCACGGCCGACTGGCTCTCGCGCGTTGCCCTCTCCAACGGCAAGAAGCCGCTCGTCATGCGCGACGTGCTGACCGCGATGATCAAGGCGCACGAGATCCAGGGCGTGCTCGCGCTCGAGAACAGCTTCAACCGCGTTGGACTCGATCACGTCGTGCTGGTCAAGGTCGCATCGACCGCGGTGGTGGCCAACATGATCGGGTGCACCTACGACGAAGTGGTCAACGCCGTTTCGCAGGCGTGGGTCGACGGCCAGAGCCTGCGCACCTATCGCCATACCCCGAACACGGGCTCGCGCAAGTCGTGGGCGGCCGGCGACGCGACCAGCCGCGCGGTGCGCCTCGCGCTGATCACGAAAACCGGCGAGATGGGCTATCCCTCGGTGCTGTCGGCCAAGACGTGGGGCTTCTACGACGTGCTCTTCAAGAGCAACGAATTCAAGTTCCAGCGCCCGTTCGGCTCGTACGTGATGGAGAACGTGCTCTTCAAGATTTCCTTCCCGGCCGAATTCCACTCGCAGACCGCGGTCGAGTGCGCGATGCAGATCCACGAGCTGATCAGGAAGCTCAAGAAGTCGCCCGAGGACATCAAAAGGATCACCATTCGCACGCACGAGGCGTGCATCCGCATCATCGACAAGAAGGGTCCGCTAGACAACCCGGCCGACCGCGACCACTGCATCCAGTACATGGTGGCGGTGCCGATCCTGTTCGGGCGCCTGACGGCCGGCGACTACGAGGACTCGATCGCCAACGACCCGCGCATCGACCAGCTGCGCGACAAGATCGAGTGCGTCGAGGACCCGGAATTCACGCGGGACTACCACGACCCGGCCAAGCGCTCGATCGCCAACGGGCTGACCGTGGAGTTCAAGGACGGCACGAAGATGAAGGAAATCGTCTGCGAATACCCGATCGGGCACAAGCGCCGGCGCAAGGAAGGGATGCCCGTACTGGTGGAGAAATTCCGCACCAACCTCGCGCGCCGCTTTCCGGCGCGGCAGCAGAAGGCCATACTCGAGCTTTGCCTGGATGCGAAGAAACTGCAGGCGACGCCGGTCAACGAGTTCGTCGACCTGATGGTGATCTAGCACCGCATGTTCAAAGCTGGGGGGAAGCAATGCGCGAACTGAAGAGCCGCCTGGCGGAACTCTGCGCCGAGATCCGCAGCTATCCCACGCCGATCGCGCGCTGCGACGTGCAGCTCACGGCGCTGCTCGAGCAGCGCTCGGCCCTCATTCAGAAGATCGACCAGGCCAGCCGTCCCGGCAAGGCCTGCAGTCCCGAAAACATGTGGATCAACGACGGAGGCTTCAATGCCGCATAACCTGCACAACACGCTCCAGGACTTCAGAATCGCGGGCGGTCACGGCGCCGGCAAGTTCTACTCGCTGCCCAGGCTCGGCAAGGCGCTCGGGGTGGACATCTCGCGCCTGCCGGTTTCGATCCGCATCGTGCTGGAGTCGGTTCTGCGCAACTGCGACGGCAAGAAAGTCACCGAGACGCACGTCAAGCAGCTCGCCAACTGGAAGCCCAAGGCGCAGCGCTCGGAGGAGATCCCCTTCGTGCTCTCGCGCATCGTGCTGCAGGATTTCACCGGCGTGCCGCTGCTGGCGGACCTGGCCGCGATGCGCGGCGTTGCGCACAGGATGGGCAAGAATCCCAAGACCATCGAGCCGCTGGTGCCCGTGGACCTCGTCGTCGACCACTCGGTGCAGATCGACCATTACGGCAGCAAGGAGTCGCTCGACCTCAACATGAAACTGGAATTCAAGCGCAACGTCGAGCGCTACCAGTTCATGAAATGGGGCATGCAGGCGTTCGACACCTTCAAGGTCGTGCCGCCCGGCATCGGCATCGTTCACCAGGTCAACCTCGAATACCTCGCGCGCGGCGTGCACAAGAAGGACGGCCTCTACTATCCCGACACGCTCGTGGGCACCGACAGCCACACCACGATGATCAACGGCATCGGCGTGGTCGGCTGGGGCGTCGGCGGCATCGAGGCCGAGGCCGGCATGCTTGGCCAGCCGGTTTATTTCCTCACGCCGGACGTGGTCGGCGTGAACCTCAAGGGGAGCTTGCGCGGCGGCGTGACCGCCACCGACCTCGTACTCACCGTCACCGAGATGCTGCGCCGCGCCAAGGTCGTCGGCAAGTTCGTCGAGTTCTTCGGCGAAGGCACCGAGTCGCTCTCGCTGCCCGACCGCGCGACGATCGCCAACATGGCGCCGGAGTACGGCGCGACCATGGGGTTCTTCCCGGTGGACGACAAGACCATCGAGTACTTCGTCGGCTCGGGACGCACGGACGAGGAAGTGCAGGCGTTCAGGAGCTACTTCAAGGCGCAGGAGCTCTACGGCATCCCCAAGAAAGGCGCCATCGACTACAGCGAGACCCTCGAACTCGATCTCGGCACGGTCGCCCCGTCGCTCGCCGGCCCCAAGCGGCCGCAGGACCGCATCGAGATCGGCAACGTGAAGAACCAGTTCACCAAGCTGTTCTCGGCGCCGGTGCCCGAAAGCGGCTTTGCGAAGAAGGCCGAGGATCTCGGCAAGCGCTTCAAGGCTTTCGACGGCACGGAAGTCGGTTCGGCCGATGTGCTCATCGCCGCGATCACGTCGTGCACGAACACCTCCAACCCCGGCGTGCTGCTGGCCGCGGGACTGCTCGCCAAGAAAGCCGTCGAGCGCGGCCTCACGGTCAAGAAGCACATCAAGACTTCCCTCGCCCCCGGCTCCCGCGTGGTTACGGATTACCTCACGCGCTCGGGCCTGCTGCCGTACCTGGAGCAGCTCGGGTTCTACGTCGGCGGCTACGGCTGCACGACCTGCATCGGCAATGCCGGCCCGCTCTCCCAGCCGATCGAAGAGGCGATCACCGGCAACGACCTCGTTTGCGCCGCGGTGCTCTCGGGCAACCGCAACTTCGAAGCGCGCATCCACCCGAACATCCGCGCCAACTTCCTCGCCAGCCCGCCGCTGGTGGTCGCGTACGCCATTGCGGGAACGATGCTCAAGGACCTCATGACCGAGCCGCTGGGCAAGGGCAAGCAGGGCGAGGACGTGTTCATCGGCGACATCTGGCCGAATACGCAGGAGATCCACGACTGCATGAAATTTGCGATGGACCCGAAAACCTTCCAGCGGCTGTACGGCGATTTCACCAAGGACAACCCGCTGTGGGTCAACATCCCGGCGCCCGCGGGGCAGGTTTACACGTGGCCCGCTTCGACTTACATCGCCGAGCCGCCGTTCTTCAAGGATTTCGCCATGCAGCCCGGCCGCATGGAGGCCATTGCCGGCGCGAAGATCCTCGGCATCTTCGGCGACTCGCTCACCACCGACCACATCTCGCCGGCCGGCAGCATCAAGCCGACCTCGCCCGCGGGCATCTTCCTGCAGGAGAACGACGTCTCGGTGGTCGACTTCAACAGCTACGGCGCGCGCCGCGGCAACCACGACGTGATGATGCGAGGGACGTTTGCCAACGTGCGCATCAAGAACCTCATGCTCCCGGGCACCGAGGGCGGCCTCACGACGTATAAGGG
>CAZZDV010000007.1:0-49408 GCA_964652785.1 uncultured Bordetella sp. | reverse complement strand
GGCGTTATACGGGGTCAACCCGTATCGAGGGTTCGAATCCCTCGCTCTCCGCCAAAACCCGGAAAATCTTTTCAGCGTTGTCACGGCGTCGAGCTGGCGCTTCGGCGCGACCGCGAATCCGCAGAGGGTTTCCTACCCGATCCGGTATTTCAGGCGCGCTTCGCGGTTCGGGTGCAGGCCGACCGCATTGTTGAGGCGGTTGTTGGAGTTGTAGATCGCGACGATCTGGGCGGCTTCGAAAATCTGTTCTTCGTCGAGCCCCGCCTTGCGCAGCGCGGCGATCCAGGGTTCCTCGGCATCCGCGGGTTGCGTCGTGAGCTTCTGGGCGAATTCCGCGAGTGCGCGCTGGCGCGGCGTGAGGTCCGCGCGGCGCCAGCCGATGGTGATCGAGTCGACCAGCAGCGGGTCCATGCCGTGACTGCGCAGGGCGGTGGCATGGGAGAGGACACACGGCTCGCAGCGATTTTCGACGCTGACCACCAGCGCAAGCAACTCACGCTCGAGGCCCGGGAGGCGCGCATCGTCGCTGCGCATCAGGCGATCGAGATATCCCTGGTAAAGCGCAAGACGGCCGGGCGCGAACGGAAGCAGGAGAAAAGTGCGCACGTAGCCGAGGCGCTTACGGCTCTCGGCGTGCAGGCGGCGCACGTCCTCTGCAAATCGTGGCGCCTTGGGAAGCCGCAGCCAGGAGAAGGAATTCCCTGCTGATTTCTTCACTTCGGTGGCCCGGCGGTACCCAGGCCGGTGCGCGTCGCCTCGGTGTCGATGATGGAAGCGGGCGGCACGTTGGCGAGGTTTACATCCGGCCCGAGCGCGTTGACCAGCGCCTTTTTCATGTCCTCGATATCGCAGCTGCGCACGTCCTTGATCCAGGGACCGGGCAGCTCGATCATCACGCGCGACATGTCGAGCCCTCGGATCAGCAGGTCGACGGTCTTCGAGCGCAGCTTGCCTCGGTCGAGCAGCTCGGCGGCTTCGACCAGCACCAGCGCGGCGCCCGCATCGAAGCAGACCTTCGCCTGGCCGATCAGCAAGCTTGGGTTGGAGAGCGTTTCCTTGGAGCCGACTTCGCCATAGACGACCAGGCCCGCCGCGACCGCGTTGCGGATCTGCTGGCGTCGCTGTGCGTCCGTGAGCGGCACCACGTTGTCGGAAATCTCGATCGCCTCGAAGCCGAGCGCGAGCGACTCGGCGTAGTACTTCGGCAGGGCCTTGGCGCCCTGCGTGGCGAACACATATTCATGAAACTGTCCGCCCAGGAAAGGTTGGATGCGGTTGCGCTTGTACAGGCGGAGCTTTTCGACCAGCCGCGCGCGCGGATACAGGCGCGCAGTGCCGGTCTTGATCTTGGCGAGGTCGATATAGGCGCCGCCGAGCGCGACAAGGTCACGCGTGTACGCAATCGGCATGCCGTCGTCGACGATCATGGTGCGGCCATTGGCGCGCGGCTTGCGCAGGCTGCGTTCCGCGGTAATCGGAACGAAGTGAAATGGAGGATTTGCGGGCGTCTTTTTCATAGGAAGGCGGGATACTATCAGGTGTTTTTGAGTCAGGAGCACACGCACAGTGACAGGCAAAATGAGACCGCGCAACCAGCTGGTGATCATGTCCGACGAGCACAATCCGAAGGTGCTCGGTTGCGCCGGCCATCCGGTGATCCACACGCCGAACCTCGATGCGCTCGCGGCGCGCGGCACGCGCTTCACGTCGGCCTACACGACCAGCCCGGTCTGCATTCCTGCGCGCGCCGGGTTCGCCTGCGGCAAGTACATCCACCAGATCGGTTACTGGGACAACGCCGATGCCTACGACGGGGCCATCCCTTCCTGGCACCACCTGCTGCGGGAAAACGGCCATCGCGTGGTCTCGGTCGGCAAGCTGCATTTCCGCCTGACCGGCGAGGACCACGGCTTCAGCGAAGAGCAGATCCCGATGCACATCTACGAGGGCAAGGGCGATCTGCTAGGCCTGATTCGCGACGACATGCCGCCGCGCGGCAACTCCAAGAAGATGATCGCCATGGCTGGGCCGGGCGAGTCCACCTACACGTTCTACGACAAGGACATCTGCTCGCGCGCCCAAGTATGGCTGCATGAGGAGGCTACCAAGGAACACGCCAAGCCCTGGACGCTGTTCGTGTCGTTTGTGGCGCCGCATTTCCCGCTCACCGCGCCGCCCGAGCACTATTACCGCTACTGGGGCCGCGAGCTGCCGATGCCTAAGCTCTACGCTCGTGAGGAGAGGCCGACCCACCCCTACATCGTCGACTACAGCCGCAACTTCAACTACGACGACTACTTCGAGTCGCCCGAGGATGTGAAGAAAGCGCTCGCCGGGTATTTCGGGCTGGTGTCGTATCTAGACGAGCACGTCGGCAAGCTGCTCGCCGCGCTGACGGACGCCGGCCTCGCCGACGACACCGTGGTCATGTACACCAGCGACCACGGCGACAACCTCGGCTCGCGCGGGCTGTGGGGCAAGTCCACCATGTACGAGGAGATCGCCGGCGTCCCCTTCATCCTCGCCGGCCCGGGCATCCCCGAGGGCAAGCGGGTGGATACGCCGGTCAGCCACGTCGATGCGTTCCCGACCATTCTCGGGATCGCGGGCGAGAAGATGCCGTCCGGTTTTCCCGGCGTGTCGCTCGTCGATGTCGCCAATGGCGCGAAGCCCGATCGCACCGTTCTCTCCGAATACCACGGCATGGGCTCGAGCACCGGCGCATTCGCAGTGCGCGTCGGCCAATGGAAGTACGTGCACTACGCCAAATACGGGCCGCAGCTCTTCAACCTGGAAGCGGATCCGGATGAAACCCGCGACCTCGCACGCGACCCGGCGTATGCGGCCACGCTCGAGGAGTGCAGGAAAAAGCTGTACGAAATCTGCGATCCCGACGAGGTGGATCGCCGCGCGCACGCGCGCCAGGCCGAGCTGCTCGCGGCCAACGGCGGGCGAGAGGCGGTCATCAAGCGCGGCGATTTCGGCTTTACCCCGGCGCCGGGGACCGTGGCGGACTTCAAGTAAGCAGGTCGCGCAAGCTCCCGGGGGCGAGGTCGGGCTCGCCGCAATGGCGGAGAATTTCCACGCGCACTGCGTCGCGCAACTTGACCGCCGCGGCCCAGTCGTTGCCCTCGGGCGCGATCGGGTCGCCGACGTGGACCGTGACCGCACCCTGGCGGAGAGTCCAGGTGCCGTCGCGCAGCACCGAGCGCACGCCGCGCAGCGCGATCGGCAGCACCGGAATGCCGGCCTGCACCGCGGCCTGGAAGGCGCCGGTGCGGAATGCTCCCAGGCCGGTATTGCGATTGAGGGCGCCCTCGGGGAAGACGATGAGCGAAGTTCCCGCCCTGGCGGCCTCGGCGATTTCGTCGGCGTGCCCGGCGCTTTTGGCGACGTCGAAGCGCTCCACGAACCGGGTGCCGAATCCGGACAGCAGGCGCCGCATCAGCCAGTGGTCCTGGAACTCCTGCTTGGCGACGAACGCATGCCCGCGATACTCGAGGACCGAGAGCAGCACCAGGGCGTCCAGGTAGCTGGTGTGGTTGACCGCGAGTACAGCGGGCCTGTCCCCACGCAGGTTTTCCAGCCCGCTGGCGATCACCGGAATGCCGGAGAGCCTGAGGAACCCGCGGGCGACGAAGCCGCCGACCTTCCAGCATGCGGGCACGGGGGCAAACACCGCTGCCAGCAATGCCCACGGAAAGAGTAGTGCGAACGCGAGGTAGCCGCGCAGCGCGAACAACAACCCCGCAAGCGTCCTTGCGCCACGGCGCAGCTGTGGTGCCGCGCCCGCCAGCATCAGTCGCGCGAACTGCAGCCACACCGCCTGGGATTTCACGGCGGAGGGCCCGCGCTCGTAGAACTCGCGCGCGGCGACACGGCGGATCTTGCCGCTGGAGGTCTTGGGGACGGTGCCCGGCGGCGCCAGCACGATGTCGTCGGCCGGCGCGCCGATCAAGCCGACGGCCAGGTCGTTGATCATCCGCTTGAGATCCGCATCGCGGGACCGGTCCTTGTCGCGCATCTCCGCGAGCACGACCACGCGCTCGGTGCCGGCGGCGGGGTCCGTGCTGCCGAACACCGCCACGCAGCCGCGCCGCACCCCCGCGAGGTCGCCGACCGCCTGCTCCAGCTCATAGGGGCTGATGTTGCGGCCGCCGCGGATGATGATGTCCTTCTCCCTGCCGGTCAGGAACAGCACGCCCTCGGACAGGTAGGCGCGGTCACCGGTGTTGAGCCAGTCGCCGCTGCCGAAAAGGGTCTTCGTTGCCTCGGGATTGCGGTAGTAGCCCGAGGTGGATGAGGGGCCGCGGAACTGCAGCAGTCCTTCCTGCCGGTCGGGAAGTTCGAACCCCGCCCCGTCCACTACGCGGATGTCGTGGCCGGGAATGGGTGTTCCGCAGCCGATCACGATCAGCGGAGAAGGATCGCCCTCCTGCGCGAACGTGGCGTCGCCGGTTCGCGTGAACCGGTCCCGGTCGAGGCGATCCGCGCGCCACGGGCTGCCGGGGACGGTGATCGCCACGCCCACCGAGGACTCGGCCAGGCCGTAGGAGGGCGACAGGCAGTTCCCGCGCAGGCCGTACTTCGCGAAACGCTTCTCGAACGCCACGATGGTGTCCGGGCTCACGGGTTCGGCCGCGTTGAAGGCGAAGCGCCATGAGGACAGGTCGATACCTTCCATGTCTTCCTCCGGGATGCGCCGCAGGCAGAGCTCGAAGGCGAAGTTGGGGCCGCCGGACATGGTGCCGCGGTGACGGTGGATGGTGCGCATCCAGCTCGAAGGCCGCGACAGGAACGCAAGCGGCGACATCAGCACCGTCGGGAAGCCGAGCACGAGCGAGGCGAAATTCGCGCCGATCAGGCCAAGGTCGTGATACAGGGGCAGCCAGCTGACGAACACGTCCCCTGAATGAGCGCTCACCGCCCCGCCCATGGCGCGCACGTTGGCCATCAGGTTGGCGTGCGAGAGCACGACGCCTTTCGGGTTGCCGGTGCTGCCCGAGGTGTACTGCAGGAATCCCATGTCGCCCGGCTTGGCGCGCACCGGCGTGAAACCGGCGCTGCCGCCTTCCAGGTCCGCGGGCACGAGCACCGAGCGCAGCGATTCGACATGCGCGCGCAGGAGGTACGCAAGCGGCTTGGCCTCGCGCACGGTGACCATTAGCGTCGCACCGGCGCTCTTGAGGATCCCGACATGGCGCGACAGGTGGTCTTCGATGGTGCTCAGGCGCGCCGGCGGATACAACGGTACCGGCACGCCTCCGGCGAGCAGGACGCCGTAGAAGGTGTACAGGTACTCCTTGCAGGTGGGCAGCATGATCGCCACCATCTGCCCGGGCTTGAGACCCGCGCGCGTCAATTGCGCGGCATAGCCCATTGCGCCGTCCCAGAGCGCGCGGTAGCTCAAGGGGAATTCCTTGTCCTCCTCGTACATGAACACCGTGAGCCGATCGGGCTGGCGCTCGACGTGGTATTCCAGCGCCTCGGTAAGCGTGCTCGCCTGCGCGTTGGACGGCGCAGGCACGCCGTCGGACTGCACCAGGCTCGCGACCGTGCGGTCCGCAATCTTCGCCTCGTGGCCCAGGCTGCCCAGCAGGAACCTGAGCAGGTCGCGCGGCGTCTCGCTCGTGGCCAGCGCCTGCTCCGAGAGGCTGGTGGCGAATTCCTTTTCGAGCCTCAGCACGAGTTCGACGCGCCCGAGGCTGTCCAGCCCGAGGTCACCTTCGAGCGAGGAATCGAGCGTGACATTCGGCGCGAAGTTCGGGCGCGCCTCGCGCACCACCGCGGCCACGACCTGGAGCAGGCGCTCCGGTTGGATTTCGTTCTGGGCTTCGGCCATGGTTGTTCTCGTTCGCGGCGAGTGTACACTCCCCGCCCGCAGGGGCGGGATGCACCTCGGGAATGCACCCCCGGTATGCACTCCTATCGAGTGAGCGGATTCCAGACAAGGCGCATCATGAATAAATTCTTCTTCCTCTTGTTGTGCTTCGCCACCCTGTCGGTGTCGGCGCAGGACTGGCCCTCGAAGCCGGTGCGCGTGATCGTCCCGTATCCGCCCGGCGGCGGGCACGACTTCGCTTCCCGCGTGGTCGCGCAGCGCCTGTCCGAAGTGCTCAAGCAGTCCTTCTTCGTCGAGAACCGCACCGGCGCCTCGGGAACGATCGGCGCGGAGTACACCGCGAAGAGCGCGCCCGATGGCTATACGTTCATGGTGGCTTCGCCCGCCGAGACCGTGGTCGGCGGCTTCGCGGGCCTGAAGATGAACTACGACTGGGAGAAGGACCTCGCGCCGGTGACGGTGATCGGCGAGACGCCGCTCGCGATCGTGGTGCACCCCTCGGTCCCGGCGAAGACGATCCAGGAACTGCTCGCCTACGCGAAAAGCAACCCGGGCCGGCTTTCCTACGGCACGCCGGGTTCGGGCAGCACGATGCATTTCGCCGGGGAATCGCTCAAGGCGTTGGGCGGTATCTTCATCGTCCACATCCCGTATCGCGGAGCCGGCCCCGCGGTGGCCGACCTGCTTGGCGGCCAGGTGCCGATGGGCATCGCCGGACTGCCGCCGGTCCTCGGGCCGCACAAGTCGGGCAAGCTGCGCATCCTCGCGGTGACGAGCGCTAAGCGCTCAGGCGCGATTGCCGACGTCCCCGCAATGGCCGAGCTGCCGGGATTCGCGGGCTACAACTTCACCAACTGGACCGGCGTCTTCATGGCCGCGAAGACCCCGCCCGAGGTGATCGAAAGGCTCGCCGCGGAGATCGGCAAGGCGGTGCAGGAGCCGGTGCTCAAGGAAAAACTGCTCGGTGCGGGTGTGGATCCGCTGGGCCTGCCGACGCCACAGTTCGCCCAGTTCCTGGCGAGGGAGAAGGACACCTACTCGAAGATCGCGAAGGCGCGCAACATCCGGGCGAACGACTGAAAGGAGCGGGAATAACCAGACCGCTTGCATCGACATGACGACCAGTCTTGGCTACCTGCCGCAGACTCGCTCTCCGCCAGTTATTGCCTGCCCCTCAATCCGGCTTGATACCGGCCTTGCGCACGATCGCCGAATAGCGCTTGCTGTCGGCATCCATCACCGCGCGAAGCTCCGCGGGCGAGATCGGAGTCACCGCCGCGCCCAGGCCCTGGATCGTCTGCACCACCCCCGGCTGTGCCAGCACGCGGTTGATCTCGCGGTTCAGCTTGTCGACGATGGGGGCGGGCGTGCCGGCCGGCGCGTAGAAGGCGTGCGTGGTGCCGGTTTCGAGCTTGAGGCCCAGTTCCTCGAACGTCGGAACGTCGGGCAGCATGGGCAGGCGCTTGCTGGTGGCCACGCCCAGCACGCGGAACTTGCCCGACTTCACGTGCGGGAACGAGGAACCCGAATCCATCATGAAGTCGATCTGGCCACCCAGCATGTCCTGGATCGCCGGCGCGGTGCCACGATAGGGGATGTGCAGTGCGAACACCCCGGTAGCGGCCTTCCAGATCTCGGCCGCGATGTGCGGCGAGGTGCCGCTGCCGGCCGAGCCGTAGCTGAGCTTGCCCGGGTTGCGTTTGGCGTAGTCGACGAACTCCTTGTAGCTCTTGGTCGGCAGGTCGGAGCGCACCACGAGGAAGTTCTCGATGCGCGCGCCCGCCGCCACCGGAATGACGTCGCGCTCGGGGTCGTAAGGCAGCTTGCCCATGACGTGCGGCACAATCGTCATCGTCGAGCCCGCGGTCATCATCAGCGTGTAGCCGTCGGGCGGGGCCTTGGCCACCAGGTCCACGCCCACGGTGCCGCCCGCGCCGGCGCGGTTCTCGATCACCAGGGGCTGGCCCAGGAGCTGCGCCAGGGGCGTGGCGATGGTGCGGGCCACGATGTCGGGTGAAGAGCCGGGCGCGAAGTTCACTACCAGGCGGATGGGCTTGTTCGGATAGTCCGATTGCGCCAGGGAGCTGACTGGCGCTGTTGCGAGCGCCACCATCGACAGCGCCGCCGCCAGCGCGGAGCGTGCCCGCGACAGATTGGAACCCGAACGCTTCATCTCATCTTGTTGCGAGTGCGACATGCATGATCTCCTTGGAATTGTCGGTCAGTTGGAAGAAATCTTCGCTTCGCGGATGACTCGGCCCCAGCGCTCCCGCTCGCTCACCATGAACTCCCGGAACTGCTGTGGCGACGGGCTGACGGTGGCCTGGGCGCCCATGTCGCCGATGCGCTTCTGCACTTCGGGATCGCGTGCCACCTGCCTCATGCCGTCGAACAGCTTTGCCACGACATCAGCCGGCATCTTCGGCGGGCCGCCGAGGCCGAGCCAGATGATCGCTTCGATGTTGACGCCCGATTCCTTGAGCGTGGGCACGTCCGGAACCACGGGCGAGCGCTCCGGGCCGGTCACGGCGAGCGCGCGGAATTTCCCGCCCTTGATCTGGCCGAGCGGCGAGGGCAGCGAATCGAACATCATCGTCACCTCGTTTCCCATGAGGCCGGCGGTCATCTGCGAGCCGCCCTTGTAAGGCACGTGGAGGATGTCGGAGCCGGTCTGCTGCTTGAACAGCTCGGTCACGATGTTGGGGCCGCTGCCGATGCCAAACGACCCATAGGTGAGCTTTCCGGGCTGCGCCTTGGCCGCCTTGATCAGGTCTGACACGTTCTTGTACGGGCTGTCCGCCGAGACTGCGAGCACGTAGGGGAACAGCACGCTCATCGAGATGGGCGTGATGTCGGAGACCGTGTCGAAGGGCATGTCCTTCATCAGGTGCGGGCTGAAGGTATGCAGGCTCGCCGCCATGAAGAGAAGCGTGTATCCGTCGGGAGGCGACTGGATCACCGCCTGCGTGCCGATCGTGCCCGTGGCGCCGGCGCGGTTCTCGACCACGACCGGTTGCCCGAAGATCGGCGAGAGCTTTTGCGCCACGACGCGCGCGACGTTGTCGGTCGCGCCGCCCGCCGGCCAGGGCACCATGATCTTGATCGCGCGGGAAGGATACGGCTGCGCGTGAACCACGCTCGCCGCGACCAGCGCAATCGTAGCGAACAGCAACCTTGCTTTCAGTGTCGTCATTCCGGGCTCCTTAATTGGTGATGGACTTGCGCATCGGCAATTCGATCGTCGATCCCTGCACGCCACCGCAAGTGATCTCGAGTCGCGGCGGCCGGCCGTGCGGCACTTGCGGGTAGTGCAGGGAATCCGCGCCGGCAATCGAGAGCCTCAACCGGCTGGCCTTGGCGAAAGTCCATGAAACCGGCAACAGCGCGATCTCGAGTTGTACCGGCACATTGCGCTCAAGCAGTTGCGCATCCTTGCGCAGAAACGACCGGTAAGTCCAGTCGCAGGCGTAGTTGGCTGGCGGCGTAGCGGTCTTGCGATGCAGCGCGCGGAGCATGCCCTCCGCCACGTAGTGAGTGCGGCCATCCGCTTCGACTTCGCTCAAATACAAGAAGACGCCCGCGTCGGTCTCGCTCGAGGAAAGGGTCAGGCGCGCAACTACGTGCCCCGTCAATTCCATTGCGGTTTCGAAAGGCTGAGAGGTGAAATTCAGCATCCGCTCGTCGCGGCCCTGCCAGTCCGTGTAGTACTCCTTGATGTCGAGCAGCCCCAGTCGCTCGTAACGCGTGTTGCGCCCGGTGTTGGTGGTGAAGTCGGTCTGGTACGCCACCTTCTTCTCTTGTTCCGCCCGTTTGGCCGAAAGCTCGCCCGGCGCGAGGTGCATCGTAGTGCTGCGCGGCACCGGCGGCCACGCATCGGCGGCCTGCCATGACTCGGCATGCACGCTGAAATAGTGGATGCGCTGTTCCTGGTCCAGCCCGGTCTTGCGCCCCATGAGGTAGTGATCGAAGAACCGCACCACCTCGCCGAAAAGCTCGAAGTGCGGTGCCTGCCGGTCGCGCCACGGCGAGCCGTTGGTGCGGGCGCCGTGATCCCACGGTCCCAGCACGAGGAAGTGATTGTCTCGCTCGAGCGTCATGAACCGGCTGATGGCCGCGCTGCTGTAGCCGGAGCCGTCGAACCACCCGGAGCACGAGTAGATCGCCACGTCCTTGCCGAAATGCTTGTAGTACGAGTAGGGACTGCAGGCATCGAGCGTGAGCTCCGGGTCGTGCAACAGGCCCTCGCCCCGAAACGCGTACTCGGGCGCTGCGTCGTGCAGGTTGAAGTTCTGCTTGTGCTCCTGCATCGCCTGCGCGAGCAGGGTGCCATCGGGATCTTCGTCCACGGGATGCGGCCCGCGGAACGCAGGGTCGCCGAAATAGGCGTACTTCTTGATGGCTTCGGTCCTGTTCTGGTCGAGCGAGACGCAGCAGTCGTTGTATTCCTCGGTCCAGGTCCTGGACAGCATGCCGCCGGGGTAGAGTTGCTCGGCGTAGATCTCGTTGACCGCGAACAGCGGCGCAATCGCCTTCACTGCGGGGTGGCCGGTGCCGGCAAGGAAAAGCGACGCCGCGCCCGGGTAAGAGATGCCGGTGGCGCCGATCTTCCCGTCGGACCACGGCTGCTCGACGATCCACTGCGCGATCTGGCCGAAATCGTCGCGCTCCTTGGGCGAGCGGAAGGAGTCGCGCGTGCCGAAGCTCGCGCCGGTTCCGCGCACGTCGACGACCACCATCGCGTAGCCGCGCGGCACGAAGGCATCGCGATAGCGGAAGGCCATCGGCGTGTATTCCGCTACGGGCCCCTCGGTCTTGAAGCGCCGGTAGTACGGGGTCGCGACGACGATGGTGGGGAACTTCGTTTCTGCCATCGCGCCCTGCGGCGTGTACACATCCACTGCAATGCGCACGCCGTCGCGCATCTTCACGTAACAGGAGAACGGCTGCTTCGGCAGCGCGTATTCGGCCGGCCGCCTGGCCATGTAAGCGCTGGGCGGGACTTTCCAGGCCTTCGAACTCTCGTCGCGATCCGACATGCAAATGCTCCTCGATGCAGTCAACGCCCGGTACGCGGAAGTAGTGCCATCGACCGCGTCGAGCCGGAAATATAGCCTTGCTGGTTTCAGGGCGGCATGATTTCTTTCATGTTGTTTCACGCGCAGAGGGATCTCCTCGTGGTCGTGATCCTCGCCACTGGCGGCGATGAGTTAAAGTTTCGCCGGCCCAACAACCACAAGATCGCCGGAGACTTCCCCATGAAAACCCCGCAGTCCCCTTCGAGCCACATCGTCCTTGCACTCGCGCTAGCCATCGCAGGCGCGGCGCTCGCCCCGCGCGATGCGCGTGCCCAATCCGATTACCCGTCCCGGCCGGTCACGCTCATCGTTCCGTTCGCCCCCGGCGGCGGAACCGATATCTCCGCGCGCATCCTGGCCGCGCGCGTGGGCTCGAAGTGGGGCAAGTCGGTGCTCGTGGAGAATCGCGGCGGCGCCGGCGGCATTCTCGGCGCCGAGGTGGTCGCAAAGGCGAAGCCGGACGGCTACACGCTGCTCATTGCAAACGTCGGCATTACCTCGATCAATCCCGCGCTTTACTCGAAACTTCCGTACAACCCCGACACCGCGTTCACGCCGGTGTCGCTGGTTTGCGAGTTGCCATTCGTGCTCATGGCGAGCCCGGCTTTCCCGCCGAACTCGGTGAGGGAATTGGTTGCGTTCGCCAAGTCCAAACCCGGGCAGGTCACGTTCGCAAGCTCGGGCAGCGGCGGCTCGCCGCACCTCACCGCGGAGATTTTCCAGGGATCGACCGGTACCGTGATGACTCATGTGCCCTACAAGGGCGGCGGCCCCGCGATGGTCGATCTCATGGCCGGTCACGTGAACATCCTGTTCGCATCGGTGCTCGAAGGTTCCGGCCACATCAAGGCCGGCAAGCTCAAGGGTCTCGCCGTGACCCACGCGAAGCGCAACCCCGCGCTGCCAGAGGTGCCGACGCTGGCAGAAGCCGGCGTGACGAAATCCGAATCGGGCTCATGGATCGCGGTGCTCGCGCCGGCGGGCACGCCGCCTGCCATCCTCGAGGCCATCAACCTTGCGGTGCGCGAGGCCGTGGCCGATCCCGCCGTGAGCGAGAAGCTCATCGGGCAGGGCGCGGTACCGCAGTCGAGCACGCCGAAGGAGCTGCAGGCCCTGATCGATTCCGATCTCGCCCGCTACGGCCGGATCATCCGCGAGAAGAACCTCAAGGCGGAATAGCGCTTCCGGCCAAAGCCGCCGTTCACCCTACGAATAACGCACGCCCAGGACCCGTCGTGCGTGGATCGGTGACCGATATGACCGGCGAGGCATGTCAGAATCCCGGCATGGCCGAATCCCGCCAGTGGTCCTTCCCCGAACAACTGCAGCCGAAGTCCGGCGAAACGCAGTTCGACCTGTCGCGTGCGCTGGACGCGATGGTGCTCGTGCGCTCGGAGATTCCCGAAGACGGCTTTACTGCTGGAGTGCTCGGCACCGAGCGCGGCGGCTATGGCGTGGTGATCCGCGCGGACGGCCTCGTGCTGACCATCGGCTATCTCATCACCGAGGCGACCCAGGTCTGGCTCACGACCAACAGGGGCGCGGTCGTGGCCGGATACCCGCTTGCGTACGACCAGGCCACGGGCTTTGGCCTCATCCAGCCGCTTGGCAAGCTCGATGCGCCGCACCTCGAACGCGGGATCGCGGCCGACGTGAAGGTCGGCGATGCGGTCTTCGCGATCGGTCATGGCGGCCGCGGCCACGCGCTCAAGACCCGCCTGATCGAGAGGCGCGAGTTTGCGGGCTACTGGGAGTACCTGCTGGACGAGGCGCTGTTCACTTCACCCGCGCATCCGCAGTGGGGAGGCGCCGCGCTGCTCGATGCGCAGGGCGGCCTCATCGGCATCGGGTCGCTGCTGATCGAGCAGGAGACCACGTCCCAATCCGGCGGCAAATCCAAAGGCGAGTCGATGCACGTCAACATGTTCGTGCCGATCGACCTGCTCAACCCGATCCTGGAAGCGATGCTGCAGACCGGGCGCAGCCAGCATCCGCCGCATCCCTGGCTCGGCCTCTATACGCAGGAGTCCGAAGGCAAGCTCGTGATCGGGCAGCTCGCGCCCGGCGGACCGGGGGAGCGCGCCGGCATCCGCGTGGGTGATGTGGTGCTCGGCGTGGATGCGACCCGCGCACGCGGGCTGGCGGACCTTTTTCGTGCCACGTGGAAGCTGGGCGCGGCGGGGGTGGAGGTGCCGTTGATGATTTCGCGCGGCGGCGACGTGCTGCGAAAAATGGTCAAGTCGGCCGACCGCAACGACTTCCTGAAGAAGCCGAACCTGCAGTAATGCGGTCAGGCAATACTGCCATTTATTGCTGATGCCCCAGGATCCAAGCGGCTCCCGGGGGAATATGCTGCCATTGAAGACGCCCCGACTGGGGGCGGTTCGGGTACTCATGCCGGTAACTAAAGGGGAAGTCTCATGCCGTTCCTGAAATCGCTCCCGCCTGACGCGGTGCTCAAAGACGTGCTGCGCACCAGTCCTGCAATCGGCGTGCCGTTCGCGCAATGGCACGAGGAACTGCTGCGGGGCCCCTCGCCGTTCAGCGTCGGCGAGCGTGAATTGTTTGCAGCCTACGTCTCGGCGCTGAATGCGTGCGGCTACTGCCATGGCGAGCACGAAGCCGTTGCGGTGTCTTTCGGGATCGCACCCGGCGTGCTCGATGGCTTGCTGGCCGATATCGACAGCGCGCCGGTGGAGGTTCGCCTCAAGCCGGTGTTCGCCTACCTGCGCAAACTGACCTTGACCCCTTCGAAGATGATCGCGGCCGATGCCGAGGCGATGTCGGCGGCCGGCTGGAGCGAGGAAGCCCTTTATCACGCGGCCTCGGTCTGCGCCATGTTCTGCTGCGACAATCGCATCATCCAGGGGCTTGGCCTGCAAAGGCACTCGCCGCAAGCGCTTGCCGAGGTGGTGGGGCGCCTGCACGACTTCGGCTACCGGAGCACCATCGCGCTGATCGAGGGCAGGTCGTTCGAGTCGCTGCCGAAAGACCCGGCAGCCACGCGCTGAATCGCACAAGAGGAGCAGAAATGCCGGATACATGCCGCTGAAAGCGAAATCGGCCTCGGGCGCCAAATCGCTGACGATTCTCGCGATCGACTTGCCCGACCCGCAGCATGCATCGTCGGCCCTGCAAATCAACCTCGCGATCGACGATTTGGGGTCTGATCTCCTGGCGTTCGTCCGAGGACGCACGTAGCAGAAATACTGCCATTTTCGGCTGGAACACCGCTCCCTGAGCGGTCATCCAGCCGAAATGCTGCCATCGACCTTCCCGGTCAGAGGCCGGTAAACGCGAAGTCGACCTCCGGCTCCAGGCCGCTCACGATCCGCGCAATCGATTTTCCAGAGCCGCATGAATGCGTCCAGCCCAGCGTGCCGTGACCCGTGTTGAGAAAGAAGTTCGGCAGCCGTGACTTGCCGATGATCGGCACGTTCGAAGGAGTGGCGGGCCGCAAGCCGGTCCAGAACTGTGCCTGCTCCGTATCGCCCGCGCCGGGGAAAAGCTGCTCGACCCGCTTCACGATCGCCTCGCAACGCACGCGGTTGAGGTCGCGGTCGTAGCCGTTCAGTTCCGCAGTGCCGGCAATCCGCAGGCGGTCGCCCAAACGAGAGAACACCAGCTTGTACTCGTCGTCGGTCAGCGAGACGCGATGCGCCATCGATTCGTCCTTCACCGGCAGCGTCACCGAGTAGCCCTTGGCCGGGTAGATCGGCAGCCGGATGCCCAGCGGCGCGGCGTAGATGGGGCTGAAGGAGCCCATCGAAAGCACGTAGGCATCGCCGCGGATGCGCTGGAAGCGGCCGTCCTTGTCGGTGGCTTCGACGTGGTCGAGCTTGCCGCCGGATTCGCGCAGCGCGGTGATCGTGTGGCTCATGAGGAACTTCACGCCGTTGGCTTCGCAGAGCTTCACCAGCTCGCGCGCGAAGAGGTTCGCGTCGCCCGATTCATCCTCGGCCGTGTAGGTCGCGCCGGCGAGCTGCAGGCGCACATGGGCGAGGGCGGGCTCGATCTTCACCGCCTCGTCCGCGGAGATCACCCGGCGGTCGCAGCCGAGGGCGCACATCTGCTCCGTCGGTCCCAGCGCGCCTTCGAATTCGCGCTTGTCGGTATAGAAATGCAGGATGCCCTGCGTGCGCTGGTCATAGGCGATGCCGGTTTCGCTGCGCAAAGCCTGCAGCATTTGCCGGCTGTAGGTGCCGAGACGGACGATCTGCCCGATGTTGTGCCGCGTGCGCTCCGGCGTGCACTCGCGGAGGAATTGCAGCACCCAGAGCCATTGGCGCAGGTCTGCGCGGATGCGAAACAGGAGCGGCGCATCCTCCCTCGCAAGCCATTTGAGCACCTTGAGCGGCGCGCTGGGATTGGCCCAGGGCTCCGCGTGACTCACGGAAATCTGCCCGCCGTTGGCGAAGCTGGTCTCGGCGGCGGGCGAGGCCTGGCGGTCGATGACCGTGACTTCGTGGCCGAGCTGGTTGAGGTAGTAAGCGGTCGAAACGCCGAGCAGGCCGGAGCCGAGGACAATTGCACGCATGGGGGCACCTTTTGAAGGTTGCCGCTCCCCCTGTCCGTGTTACCTGAGAGATTCGGCCGCGGCGCCCGCCGCGGCCTTGCTCCTTCGGTGCGCTACGCAATTTGCTGCGCAGCGGCTCTCCAGACGGCAATTCAAGGCATGCAGTACTGAACCTGAGCGATTATGGGAGTTTGCGCCTTCGGTGGCCGGACGGATCCGGCGCTCTCCTGCATGCCGCGATTATATCGGACGGGCCCCGAGGCATCTTTTCGCGAACTCGCCTTGACGCGGACGGGAGCGCGGCAGCACGATTCGCGCCAACCAGGGAGAAGAACTCATGCGCTTGAAGGTTGCAACGCACGTCGTCTTGCCGATCCTCCTGCTCACGGCATTTGCGGGTCCGCTCAGTGCGCAGACCTATCCTTCGCGGCCGGTGCGCCTGATCGTCCCGTACCCGCCCGGCGGCGCTTCGGACCTCCACGCGCGCCAGCTCACCGCGAAGATGACCGACTTGCCGCAGCCGGTGATCATCGAGAACCGCGTCGGTGCTGGCGGCAACGTGGCTTTCGACTACGTCGCGAAGGCTGCGCCGGACGGCTACACGCTCCTGTGGGGGGCGGGCTCCATGACGGTGGCTCCTGCGCTCTCCGCGAACCTTCCTTTCGACGTGGTCAAGGACTATGCGCCGATCTCGCTGGTCGTCGTTGTCCAGAACGTGCTCATGGTGCCCGCGAATTCGCCTTCCAAAAACGTGAACGAACTCATCGCGGCCGCCAAGGCGCAGCCCGGCAAGCTCAACTACGCATCGGCGGGCGCAGGCGGCATCCCGCACCTCACCATGGAACTGCTCAAGAGCATGACCGGGACGAACATTGCGCACATCCCGTACAAGGGCGATTCGCCCGCGCTCACCGACCTCATCGCGGGGCGCGTCGACATGTATTTCGCGACGATCGCCGGCGGCATCCAGCACATCAAGTCCGGCAAGGTGCGCGCGCTCGGCGTGAGCGCGAAGAAGCGTGCGGCCGCGCTCCCGGAGGTGCCGACGCTCGACGAGGCCGGCGTCCCCGGCTATGAAGTGGTCTCGTGGTTCGGCATCCTCGCCCCGGCTGGCACGCCGCGCGAAATCGTCAACCTCATGCACGGCCACATCGTGAAAGCCGTCGCCCAGCCGGACCTGCGCGAGAAGTACGTCGGGCTCGGCTCGGAGCCGACGACGAACACGCCGCAGGAATTCCAGGCGCTGATCCGCGAAAGCGTTGCGAAATTCGCCCAGATCGCCAAGGGCGCCGGCATCAAGCCCGAATAGGGCGGAATCGCGCCTTCAGGAGGCCATCTGGCCCTGGTTGGCGCAGAGGTCGCGCAGGCGCGCGAACTGCCGCACGGTGACGCCTCGATAGCCGAGCTTCACCAGGCCTTCGTCCTGCATGCGCTTGAGCTCGCGGTTCACGCTCGGCCGGGCCGCGCTCAGCATCACCGCGATTTCCGATTGGGTCAGGCGCAGGCTCGCGCCATCGCCCACGGCGCATTGGCCGCCCGAAGTGTTCCCGGGCGCCGCCAGCGCGAGCGTGCAGAGCTGGCGTGCCAGCCGCTGCCGGAGGGGGACGAGAGCGAACTCATCGACGGCGGTGTAGGCCTTGCGCAGTCGGTAGCACAGCAGCCGGGCGAAATGTCCGTAGAGCTCCGGCCTCGAGTCGAGGACTTCGAGGAAGGCGGCGCGGGGAACGAGCAACACGTCGGTGCGGCGATGCGCGCGGGTGTCATGGACCGAGCCGAGGCCGTCGATGGCAGCGACCAGTCCCCAGACGTATCCCGGCTGGATGAGCGAAAACACCACTTCGTGGCCGTCGGCAGTCAGCGTGGCGCTGCGGATGGCGCCGCGGATGACGACCGCAAGTCCCTCCGGCGGCATGCCGCGCGCCGCAACGAGCTCGCCATTGAGAAAGCGCCGGTAACGCGAAACGCGCGCAAAGTCCTCCAGCGCGCCCGCCGGGAGGTCCCTGAACCACGCGTTGCCTTTGAGGGTCGCGAGGCGCCACTGGAAGTCGTGTTCGGCCATATCAATCTGCCTCGAGTTGCCCATGCGACTGCGTGGTGCGCCCTGGGTCGGCGCCGGTGCACCAGATTGTAACCTGCGTGACAATTCAGGTCGCCACCAGCCCCTACGATCTCGCGCGTGCCGACCTTCCCGGACCCCATCGAAGACGCAAGCGCCTGGCGCGCGGATGCGATGCGTGCCGACCGCGCGTGGGAATGGCGGCTGGCGGGAGTCGCAATCGACGAGCTCAGACACGCGGTTGCAGAAGCGCGGGGCAGGGGCCTGCGCGCGGCGGAGTTCGGAAAAGCCGACTTCGCGCTTCCCACGCTGGCACCAATGCTTGCGCGGGTGCAGAAAGAGCTCGAGGAGGGCTGCGGATTCGTGCTGATGCGCGGCCTGCCAGTCGATGCGGCACAGGAGGAAGATGCCGCTCGCCTGCTCTGGGGCATCGGAACGCACCTGGGCAAGGCGCTTCGCCAACATGAGCGCGTCAACGTCGGCGGTTTTCGCGACAACCTGCTGGCGCACATCGTCGACCAGGGCCTCGATTACAACGCCCCGAACGTGCATGGCTCGGCCACAAGCGCCGAGCAGGCGCCGCATACCGACCCGGCCGACGTCGTCGGGCTGCTCTGCGTGCGTCCAGCGCCGAACGGCGGCATCAGCCGCATCGCAAGCGCGATGAGCGTCTATAACGAGTTGCGCGCGAGGCGTCCCGATCTCGTGGAGGTGCTGCTCGAAGGCTATGCCCACGACCTGCGCGGCCAGCAGGCGCCCACCACCGGCACGCGGGTCACGCCAGGCAAGATCCCGGTCTTCAGCGAGCACGAAGGGCGCCTGAGCTGCGTATTCAACTCGAAGACCGTGCTCGCAGGCGAGCGCAAGTCCGGCGTTCCATTGAGCACGAGGGAGCTCGAGGCGCTGGATGCTGTCGTGTCCCTGGCGTTGCGCGACGACCTGCGGCTGGACATGACGCTCGAGCCCGGCGATCTCCAGCTCTTGAACAACTACACGATGCTGCACAGCCGGACCGCCTGGAAAGACATCGGGCCCGCATCCCGCAGGGTCATGATGCGGCTCTGGCTCAAGGTCCCGAATGCGCGCACGCTCGCGCCCGGGGTGGCCGGGGGCTATTCCTCCGGCGCGCACTACGACGTCGGCGAGCAATCGGCCGCGTACGGTTAAGCGCACCCGCCCACGTCCATGAACCGAGTCATGCCCGAAATCCTCCGCTCTCCCGTCGATCATCCGTCCGCCTGGCTGGGCCGCGACCTCTCCGAGGATCGTTCATGGGTAGTGGAACTCAGCCCGGCACAGGCGGCCGAGATCGAGCAGGCTGCCGAGTGCGCGGTCGCAAGCGGCAAGCCGACGGTCGAGCTCTCGCGTTCGGATTTCCGGATGGACCGTTGCGAAGGGTTGCTGGAAGACGTGCGTCGGCGAGTGGCCGACGGCCCTGGCTTCGTGCTGATGCGCGGCCTGCCGGTGCAGGGGCGCAGCCGCGAGTCGATCCGCACGCTGTATTGGGCGCTCGGCACGCGCCTGGGGTCCGCGGTGACTCAGAACCTGCAGGGCGACCTCGTTGCAGAGATCACCGACCGCGGGCTGGACGTCAACAACCTCGATGTCAAGCCGTCGCAGACCAATGCCGGGCAGCGGCCGCACACCGATCCTGCCGACATCGTCGGATTGCTCTGCATCAACGCCGCGCAGTCCGGCGGCCTGAGCCGCATTGCGAGCACGATGGCGATCTACAACGCGGTGCTCGAGGATCATCCCGAGTACCTGGAGTGGCTTTACCGCGGCTTTCACCACAACCTGCGTGGCGATGCTTCGCAGGCCGCGCCGTTCGGCTGCACGCCCAAGCCCATTCCGGTGTATCGCTACTACGGCGGCAAGCTCAGCTGCGTGTTCAATGCCAGCACGATCAAGGAAGCGCAGCACCGCATGGGTGAGCGGGTACCCGAATCGGAGATGCGCGCGATCGACTACATGGTCGACCTCGCCCGCAGCGACGAGTATCGGCTGGACATGGAGTTCCAGCCCGGCGACCTGCAGATCCTGAACAACTACACCGTCATGCACTGGCGCACCGAATTCCAGGACTGGCCACAGCCCGAGCGGAAGCGACTCCTGTTCCGGCTGTGGCTGAAGGCACTCGACCCGCGCTCTGTCGACCCCGAGATGGCCGACGGCTACATCACGGGCTCGCAAACCGGCAAGGTAAAGACCAGTGCGGGCATTTATGGCTGAGGCCGTTCGAAAGCCCGAGGAGGCGCTTGAATCCGGGCTCGGACAGCAAATGGCCCGGTGGGCAGCCGGCCTGCGTTTCGAGGACATCCCCAAGCCAGTCGTTGCGCGCGCGAAACGCTTGCTGCTCGACACGCTCGCCGTGGGGTGGGCCGGGTCAGGCGCGGATGGCATCGGTGCGTTGCAGGCCTACGCGCTCCGCCAGGGTGGGGCGCCCCAAAGCCGCCTGTGGACTTCGAACCAAGGCCTGCCCGCGCCGCTTGCAGCCTTCATCAATGGCGCAATGGCTGCGGCCCTCGATTTCGACAGCGTGCATGACGAAGCCACGGTACATGCGGATATCGTCGTGGTTCCCGCCGCGCTTGCGGTCGCCGAGCTCGAGGACATCGACGGCAAGGAATTCCTCGCTGCGTATGTCGCTGGCGACGAGCTGCTGGTCAGGCTGGGCCTCGCGATCAAGACGCATCCGGGCTGGTTCTATACCTCCGCGCTTGGCGTGTTTGCCGCTGCGGCGTCGGCTGCGCGAGCGCTGCGCCTGGGACCGGAAGGCGTGCAGGCGGCGATGGGCATTGCGTTGAGCCGTGCATCTGGAACGCAACAGGCACTCGTAGAGCGCGCCACCACCAAGCGATTGCAGTCGGCGTTTGCAGCGAGGGACGGCGTGGAGGCCGCGCTGCTCGCGCAATGCGGCGTGAGCGCGCCCGCGGAGATGTTCGACGGGCAATGCGGGTTCGAAGCCCTCTACACCAAGCTCGATCATGCAACGATCCTCGATGGGCTGGGCACCGACTACCGCCTGGTTTCGCTCACGCTCAAGAAGTACGCGAGCTGTTTTTGCAATCACGCGGCGATCGAAGCGACGCTCGACCTGGTCTTGCGCCAGAACGTACGGGCCGCGGATGTCGAGTCCGCCACAGTGCGGATTTCACCCTTCATGGCAAGGCTGGTGGGGGCGCAGTTCGCTCCCGGAGCGAACCCGCAGGTCGCGGCGCAGTTCAGCGTGCAGTACTCGATCGCAAGCACGTTGCTGCGGGAGCGCTTCGACGTCGGCGATATCCATCCGGCTGCGGTCTCGGACGAGCAGGTCGGCGCGCTCGCGCATCGCATCCGAGTCGAGGTCGATCCGGCGCAGTCCGGGAAATTCGTCCCCGCCACGGTCACCGTGAAAACCCGGCAGGGCGGGCAGTACCAGGCGACGGCGACCGAGCTGCCGGGCACGCCGGACCATCCGCTGTCGGAGGACGAACATCGCGCCAAGGTGCTCGGGTGCCTTGCCAGCGGTTCGAAGCCGATGAATCCCGCGCAGGCAGCGCAACTGGTCGATAAGATCGACCGACTGGAGTCGCTCGCGTCGATGCGCGACTTCTGGAACCAACACTGAATGGAGTTCCAATGAAACGCTGGCTGAAATTCTCGATCGCAACGCTGTTACTGGGGTTCGCTGCATTGGCGGGCGCGCAGGCTTTCCCTGACCGGCCCGTGAAAATAATCATCCCGTACGCGCCGGGCGGCGGGACCGACAACCTCGTGCGCACGATCGCGCCGACCATCGGCGCATCGATGGGCCAGCAGCTCGTGATCGAGAACCGCCCCGGCGGCAATTCGATCATCGGCACCGAGCTGGTCGCCAAGGCCCCGCCCGATGGCTACACGCTGATGGCGACCGATACCGCGGTGCTGGTGAACCCGGGCCTCTTCCGGGCCAAGATGCCTTTCGATACGGCAAAGGCGTTTAGCGGCGTCACGATGATGGCGTACGCGCCGGTGCTGCTGGTAGTGCACCCGTCGGTCCCGGCCGGCACGCTGCAGGAGCTGCTTGCCCTCGCGCGGGCCAAGCCGGGTTATCTCAACTATGCATCGGGGGGCTCGGGCACCTCGACCCACCTTGCCGCGGAGCTCATGAAGCTGTCGGCGAAGGTCTTCATCACCCACATCCCGTACAAAGGCACCGGGCCTGCGATGACCGACCTGCTTGGCGGGCAGGTCCACATGCAGTTCGCCGGCATCAGCTCGGCACGTTCTCACGTAGAGGCTGGAAAACTGCGTGCGCTGGCCGTCACCAACGTGACGCGCAACCCGGCGATGCCGACCGTGCCGACGTTCGAGGAGCTCGGCATCAAGAACGTGGACGCGGATTCCTACTGGGGCATTTATGCGCCGGCGGGCACGCCGCCTGCGGTGCTCGCGACGTTGAACAGGCACTTCGTGGCGGCCATGCGCAGCCCGGCGCACGCCGAGCGGCTCGCCTCGCTTGGCTACCTGCCTTTGGCGAATACCCACCAGGAACACACGCAGCAGATGCAATCGATGATTGCCGGCTGGACCGACCTGATCGATCGCCTGAAGATCCGGCCCGAATGAGCGCGCCCAAGCTGGTAGCGGTCGTCTCGGGGGGCACCGCCGGCATCGGTGAGGGCATCTGCGCTCATCTGCTCGCGGCCGGGGCCACGGTCATCAACGTCGATATCGCCAAGCCCGAGGTAACGCCCAAGGGTGACTACCACTTCGTGCAGGCCGACCTCACGGACGCAGCGGCCACGCGCAAGGCTGCGTCCGACATCGCGGGCCGCTTCAGTGTCAATGTGCTCGTCAACAACGCCGGGTTTCCGACCCCCGGGATGCTCGAAGAGGTGACCGACGAAGCCTTCGACCATGGCGTGAACCTCCACCTGCGGGCCGCAGTGATCTTCATGCAGGCTTTCCTGCCGTCCATGAAGGCGCAGCGTTTCGGCCGCGTGGTGAACATGTCCTCGCGCTCGATCCATGGCAAGAAGGCACGCACGGTGTATTCAGGCACGAAGGCCGCGCTGGTCGCATTCACTCGCAGCTGGGCGCTGGAGTTCGGTGAGTTCGGCATCACCGTGAACGCGATTTCGCCCGGCCCGGTGCTGACCGCGCTCTTCAAGAAAAACAACCCGCCGGAAGTCGCGCGCAAGCTCGTGGAGAACTGCATCGTCGGCCGGGGCGGCACGCCCGATGACGTTGCGCGCGCCACGATGTTCTTCGTTTCGCCCGACAACAGTTATGTGACCGGACAGCTGCTGCATGTGTGCGGCGGCTCTTCATTGGGAGGTGCGCCGTGGTAAGGACGACGAAACTGATCTGCGCCGCGGTTGCGGCGTTCTCCGCTGCCGTATTCGAAGCGGCCGCGCAACCGGCGTGGCCCGACAAGCCGGTGCGCATCATGGTGCCGTTCGCGCCGGGCGGGCAGACCGACATCGTCGGCCGCATCCTCGCTGAGAAGTACACGCAGGCCTGGGGCAAGTCGGTGCTTGTGGAGAACCGCATCGGCGCCAGCGGCAGCATCGGCACCGAGGCGGTCGCAAAGTCCCCGCCCGACGGCTATTTCCTGCAGATCGCGGCGATCAACACGCATGGCGCGAATCCCGCGCTGTTCGGCTCGAAGCTTCCCTACGATCCGGTGCGCGACTTCACGCCGATCATCTGGGCGGTGGCGAGCATCAACGTCCTCGTGGTGAACCCGAGCTCGCCGTTCAAGAACCTGCGCGAGCTGATCGACTTCGCCAAGGCCAACCCGGGCAAGTTGACCTATGGCACGGCCGGCAGCGGCTCGTCGATGCACCTCTTCATGGAGGTGCTGAAGATGATGACCGGCACCGACATGACCCATGTGCCGTACAAAGGCAGCGCGCCTGCGGGCCAGGACGTGATGGGCAACCAGATCACGATGGTGTTCGACTCGATGCCGGGGGCCTGGCCTTTCGTGCAGTCCGGCCGCTTCAAGGCGCTTGCGGTGAGCAGCGCGAAGCGTTCGCCGGTCGCGCCCGATGTGCCTACGGTCGCGGAGTCCGGCGTGCCGGGCTACGACTATGTATCGTGGCTCGGCGTGGTCGGTCCGGCGGGCATGCCGCGCGACCTTGTGCAGAAGATCAATGCCGATACCAACCGGATCCTGCAGATGCCCGACGTGCGCGAGCGTTTCGAGAAACTCGGTACTGCGGCGGTCGGCGGGACGCCGGAAGAGTTCGGCGCCTACATCCGCAACCAGGTCGCTACCTGGCACAAAGTCGTCAAGGCATCCGGTGCCAAAGTCGAGTAGCGCCGCGCGTACCGTTGTGATCCTCGGCGCCGGCCGCATGGGCGCCGACATCGCCATTGCATTTTCTCGCATCGGCTGGAAGTGTGAAGTCACCGAACCCGCTCCCGCGGTGCGCAAGCGCGCCACGTCCTATTGGGACAAGGAATTCAAGCGCCTGAAGGCAGGCCCGGCAAGGCGCCGCATAACGCTGCATGAAACGCACGACTCGGTTCCCTGGAAGACCGCCGACCTCGTCATCGAGGCCGTCTTCGAAGACCTCGAGCTCAAGCACACAACGGGCGCAAGCCCAGCGCCACCCTGGAAAAGCTCGTGGCGCAGGGACATCACGGCGTCACCACGGGCCGCGGTTTCTACAGGTGGGATCCGAAGACCGTGGACGCGCGCATGACCGAATTCACCCGCATGCTCGAGTCCGGCATCGCGCGGATCAAGCGGCGCGGCCAACCGACGGAGTTCTGAACACCATGGCACGCATTCCACCCGCCGAGGCGAAGGGCAACCCGGAACTCGAGGAGGTCTTCGCCGAAATCAAGGCGACGCGGGGATTCGTTTCCAACGCACTGCGCACGCTGGGGCATGCGCCGGGCGGCTTGCGCCACTTCGCGCGGGTCGGCGAGTACGTCAAGTACAAGACCGACCTCCCGGAGCGGCTGCGCGAACTGACGATCCTGACCTCCGCACGCGGCGTGCCGTACGCCTGGTCGCATCACCGCCCGCTCGCGGTGCAGACCGGGATCGACGAAGCCGCGGTCGACCAGATCGGCGAGGGCAAGGTCCCCGCTTCGCTGCCGGCCAACGAGCAGGCCATCGTGGCGTTCGTGATGGCGCTCGGCGACCTCAAGGTGACCGACGCGGTCATGGACGCAATGAAGCGCCATTTTTCGCCGCGCCAGATCCTCGATGTGGCAATGTCGGCCACCTATTACGGCGCGCTTGGCCGCATGGTCGTCGCGCTCGGCGTCGATGTAGAGGATTCCGCAACTCTGCAAATTGAGCGTGACTGGCAAAAGGGCGGGACTTAGCCATCGCGACGCAACAGTACCGAAATCAGCATTCCCACTTCCCCTGGAGACCAGCGATGAAGACCTTCCTAGCCGTCCTTTGCTCAGCCGCCTGCGCGGTTTTCTCGACTTACGCCACGGCACAGGCGTGGCCAGCCAAGCCGATCCGCATGATCATTCCCTATCCGGCGGGCGGCGCGACGGACATCCTCGGGCGCCTCATCAGCCAGAAGCTCTCGCCGATGGTCGGCCAGCCGGTCGTGGTCGAGAACCGCTCCGGCGCGTCCGGCAATGTGGGCTTCGACTACGTGGCCAAATCGGCGCCGGACGGCTACACGCTCCTCACCGGCACGGCGAACCTCACGATCGCGCCGGCGTTCTCCTCGAAGCTGCCTTTCAACGTCCTGACCGACTTCTCGCCGATCTCGCAGATCGTGTCGTCGCAAAACTTCCTCGTGGTCCGACCGACGCTGCCGGTCAACAACGTGAGGGACCTGATTGCCTATGCCAAGGCGAACCCGGGCAAGCTCACCTTCGGTTCTTCGGGCATCGGAACGCCTTTGCTGTGCATCGAGATCCTCAAGAGCATCGCCGGCCTCGATATCGTGCACGTGCCTTACAAGGGCGACACGCCTGCGCTTACCGACCTGATGGGCGGCCAGATCGACATGTACTGCTCCACCATCGTCGGCGAGATCGGCTTCGTCAAGGCCGGCAAGCTCAAGGGCCTCGGCGTGACCTCGAGGAAGCGCGCGAGCTCCATCCCGGAGTACCCGACGATCGAAGAGGCGGGTGCGCCCGGTTTCGAGCTTTCTTCGTGGTACGGAATCCTCGCCGCGGCCGGCACGCCGCGCCCGATCGTCGACCAGCTGAATGCCGCGATCGTCAAGATCGTCGCCATGCCGGATGTGCAGAAGGTGATGATCGACGGTGGGTCGGACCCGCAATCGAGCACGCCGGATGAATTCATGGCGCGCATCCGCGCCGACGTGGCGAAATTCGGCGCCGTGGTGAAGGCGGCCGGCATCAAGGTCGAATAGCCCGGACAGGGCGCGCAACCATGGACGCAATCGAAAACCTGCTCGACCTCGGGCTGGACACCCGCTTCGAGGACCTCGCGCCGGAGGTGATCGAACGCACGCGCCTCGCGGTGCTCGACACCCTGGGCGCGGCAATCGCGGGCATCAGCGGTGAAGGGGTAGCTCCGCTGGCCGCGCTCTACACGGACTGGGGCGGCAAGCCCGAGGCTACCGCCCTACCGGCAGGAACGATGCTGCCGATGCCGGCGGCCGCAATGCTGAACGGTCTCGCCGGCCGGGCGTGGGACCTCGACGACGTGCACGAGCAGAACACCTGCCATGTCAACGTCAACGTCGTGCCGGCCGTGCTGGCGCTCGCGGAAGGGCGCGGCCCGGTCAGCGGCCGCGAGTTCCTCATGGCGGTGGCGGTCGGCGCCGAAATGGTCTGCCGCACGTCGGCTGCCTCGCGCATCAGTTTCAGTGAGACCGGCAGCTCGATGAGCTACCAGTGCGGGTTCTACGGCGCGGCGCTCGCAAGCGCGCGCCTGCTGGGCTTGCCGAAGGATGTGGCCCGGCATGCGCTCGGGATTGCCCATGCGCGCATCGCCGGAAACCAGCAGGGCTATGTCTCCGGCGCAATGACCGTGCGCCTCATGCAGGGCATCGCCGTCGAGGGCGGGTTGCTTTCGGCATTGATGGCGCAACGCGGCGTCACCGGGTCCACCGAAATCCTCGAAGGCAAGTTCGGCTACTTCCCGGTCTATCACCGCGGCAAGTACGACCGCAATGCCCTCGTCGAAGGGCTCGGCAAGGAATGGCTCCTCATGGGGGTCTCGATCAAGCCGCCGTATCCGTGCTGCAAGTACACGCACGGGCCGATCGAGGCGACCGTCGCGGCAATGAAGGAACTGGGGATCGGCCCCGCCGAGGTCGAGAAGATCAGCGTAAGGGTCACGAATCGCGAGGTGCACGACCTCGTCTGCACCTCGCGCGAGCGCAAGTGGAATCCGCAAAGCCTGACCGATGCGCAGTTCAGCCTGCCGTTCACCGTGGCCTATGCAGCCGCGCATGGCGGCGTCGGGCTCGAAACCTTCCAGCCGGCGGGTCTCGCCGATTGCGCCGCGCGCAGGCTGCTGCCGCGCGTCGAAGCGGTGCTCGATGTTTCAGCGCAAGGCGAGGGGCGCGGAACGTTCCCGATGCCCGGCATCGTGACGGTGCGGGACAAGGCCGGGCGCAGCCTGGAGAAGACGATCGTGTATGTGAAAGGACACCCGAAGAACCCGATGACGTTCGACGAAGTCGCCGCCAAATTCCTCCTCTGCGCCCAACTCGGGCGTCCGGGATGGAAAGGCGCGGACGAAGTCATCGAGGCCGTGCGCCACATCGAGCGCATGACCGACACCGGCGAGCTGGCCCGCCTGTGCGCAGGCCTTCCCCTCCCCACCAGAAAGAGAGCTTGAGATGCAGATTGTATTGATCGGCGCCGGCAATATCGGCCGCGCCCTGACGCGCGACATCCTCGATTCGGAGAAGGGCGCGCACATCCTCGCCGCGGACTTCGACGGGAAGGCGCTTGCCGCAACCGCTGCGCTGGACACCTCGGGCCGCGTGAAGACGCGCAAGGCCTCGGCCGAGAACGCCGGCGAGATCGAATCGCTCATGCAAGGCATGGACGTCGTGGTCAACTGCACCTACGGCGCCAAGTGCATGGAAATCCTCGATGCGGCCATCGCGACGAAAACACCGTACATCGACGTGCACGGGACGCTGCTCATGGAAGAGCGGTTTTCCCGCTCGGAGGCTGCGAAGAAGGCGGGCGTGACCGCGCTGATCGGCATGGGCGTGAGCCCCGGCCTCACCAACATGCTCGGCGCCTGGGGCGCACGCAAGTTCAAGGGCGAAGTCACGATCGAGTGCGAGTACGCGACGTTCCGGCCGATCAATCCCAGCGAAGGGCTCCTCGAGACCGCGCTGCGCCAGTTCAGGAACGGCGTGCAGGCGCCGATCTTCGAGGACGGGAAGATCTCGTACCTGCCGCCCTTCAGCGGCGCACAGAAGACGCGCTTCAATGGCGTCGATGAGGAAGTCGAGCTCGTCTACACCCCGCATTCGGAACCGCAGACGATTCCGCGCTTCGTCAAGAATGCCAAGCGCGTAACGGTGCGCGGCGCTTACCAGTCGAGCATCATGACGCTGCTGAAGTCGCTGCACGCTTTCGGCCTCATGGATCCGAAGCGGACGGTGACCGTGGACGGCAAGCAGGTCGATTTCCAGCCGCTGCTGCGCGAGGCCCTCAACGGCGACGGCAGCCCCAAGCCCGCGGGCGTGACGACCAACTACGTGATGCGTGTCCGCGTCACCGGCGCCGAAGGCGTCGTCGAAGTGTCGCTCGGGCACCCCAGGGGCTGGGACGCGCTGCCGCAAGGACGCATGACCGCGCTCCCGACGGCCTATGCCGCGCGCCTCGTGGCGAAGAAGGAGTTCGTCAACCACGGCGTGGTCGGGGCCGAGCTCTTTTCCGACGCGCAGGTCGAAGGGTGCCTCGCGCACCTGCAGTCGCGCGGCCTGTGGGTCGACCACAGCCGCAAGCTGTGACACGCGCTTAACGCCGGATGCCCAATCTGCGAACCCCGGGCGGCGGCGGCGCCCTCCGGATCGGCACGGACATCGGCGGGACGTTTACCGATTTCGTCGCCATCGACGATGCGACCGGGGCGCTGCGTCTCGAAAAGACGCTGACCACGCCGGCCGACCCATCGGAAGGCATCTTCCACGGGCTCGACCTGCTGGCGAAACAGCACGACGCGCCATTGAGCGCCTGCACGACGCTCGTGCATGGCACGACGTTGGTCATCAACGCGCTCATCGAACGCAAGGGAGCCCTCACCGCGCTGATCACGACGGAAGGGTTTCGCGACGTGCTCGAAATGCGCAACGAGCTCCGCTATGACGTGTACGACCTGCAGATCGAGTATCCGCGACCGCTGGTTCCGCGGGCGCTGCGCAAGGAGGTCTCAGAGCGCACGGGCTCGGACGGCGCGATCCTGCGCAAGCCGTCGCGCGAAGCGGTGAATGGCATCGTGGCCGAATTGCGTGCGGCCAAGGTGCGCTCGGTGGCTGTGTGCCTCCTCAATTCGTATGCCAATCCGGCGAACGAGCGCGCCATTGGTGCTTTCATCGCGGAGGAGGCGCCGGAGCTGGCCATATCGCTCTCGAGCGACGTGCTGCCGCAGATCAAGGAGTACGAGCGCACCAGCACGACGGCAGCCAATGCTTATGTAAAGCCGCTGGTCGATGCCTACCTTGCCCGGATCGGACAGGGCCTGGGCGAGCGTGGTTTTGCGGGCGAGCTGTATGTCATGCAGTCCGGCGGCGGCGTCCTCGCGGCCGACGTCGCGCGGGAATTCCCGATCCGCGTGCTCGAATCCGGGCCTGCAGGCGGGGTCGCAGCCGCGCGCTGGTGGGGCGGCCTCGTGGGCGAGCCGAACATCCTGTGCTTCGACATGGGCGGGACGACGGCCAAGCTTTGCACGATCGCGCGCGGCGAAGCCCTCGTGGCCGAGGAATACGAGGCGGCACGGGTCTATCGCTTCAAGCGAGGATCCGGGTTCGCGATCAGCGTACCCGTGTTCGACCTGCTCGAGATCGGCACCGGCGGCGGCAGCATCGCGAGGATCGACCACCTCGGCCTGCTCAAGGTCGGGCCGCAGAGTTCGGGCGCCTCGCCCGGTCCGGCCTGTTATGGGCTGGGCGGCGAGAATCCTACGGTGACCGATGCGGACGTGGCGCTCGGTTACCTCGATCCGGGCTATTTCCTCGGCGGCAGCATGCGGCTGCAGCCGGATCGCGCGGTGGCGGCCATCGGATCGGTCATCGCGCCGCACCTGGGCGGCGTCCCGGCGGTCGAGGCCGCCTACGGCATCCACGAACTGGCCAACGAAGACATGGCTTCGGCCGGCCGCCTGCACCTGGCCGAGCGCGGCGAGGATATTGGCGCGATGAGCATGGTCGCGTGCGGCGGGGCGGGTCCCGTGCATGCCTACGGGCTGGCGAAGAAACTCGGGGTGAGGAAACTCATCGTGCCGCCGGCGGCGGGTGTGATGTCGGCGCTCGGCATGCTGGTGGAGGATCTGGCCATCGACCGGGTGCGCACTTCGCGCGGCCTTCTTGCCGCTGCGGTCCCCGCCGAACTCGAAAAACTCTACGCGGAGATGCTCGTCGAAGCCGCGCACTTCCTCAAGGCGCGGGCTGGCTCGCTCAAGTCCGAGCGCATCGCCGACGTGCGCTACCGCGGGCAGGGCTACAACGTGCGCGTGCCGCTGGCGGCCGGCGACCTTTCGGTAGCCTCGATGCGCGCGGCGTTCGAAGCCGAGTACACGCTCCACTATGGGCGGATCTACCCGGATGTGGACATCGAACTCGTGAACCTGCGCCTCAACGCCCGCCAGCCGGCGAAGACGCCGTTCGTGCCCGCGAAACTTGCTGCCGCCACCGAGGATATCGAGTCCGCGCGCAAGGGCCGGCGACGCGCCTTTTTCGGCGGGGCCGGCCATTTGGAATGCCCGGTCTTCGATCGCTACAAGCTCGGCGCGGGCCATCGGCATGCCGGCGCGGCGTTCGTGGAGGAGCGCGAGACCACGACCGTGATCGGCCCCGGCGGATCGTTCACCGTCAACGAATACGGCATGCTCATGATCGAAGTGGCCTAGGAGAACGGCATGGACCGCGCACCCGTCCCCGCGTTGACGCCCCTGCAGGTCGAACTGCTCTGGCGCCGCCTCGTCACCACTGTCGACGAAGCCGCGACCACGCTGGTGAGGACATCGTTTTCCAGCGTCATCCGTGATTTCCACGACTACGCTTGCGCAATTTTCGATCCTTCCGGGCGCATGCTCGCGCAGTCGACCCACTCGACGCCGGGATTGCTCGGCATCCTGCCTTTCACCATTCCCAACTTCCTCGGTCACGCGGGATTTCGCGCGGCGAAGCCGGGGGACGTGTTCGTCACCAACGATCCCTGGCTTGCGAGCGGCCACTTGATCGACATCACCGTCGCAATGCCGGTGTTCAGGCGGGGGCAACTCGTGGCCTATGTGCTGGTTGTCGTGCATCACCTCAACGTCGGCGGCCGCCTGGCCACGCTCGAGAGCCGTGACGTCTACGAGGAGGGCCTCAAGATCCCGATCGTGCGCCTTTACCGGGAAGGCGAACCCGAAGAGACCGTGTTCGAGTTCATCCGCGCCAACGTGCGCGAGCCGGACAAGGTAACCGGCGACATCCGCGCGCAGGTGGCAGCGAGCCATGCTGCCGCGACGCGACTCGCGGCCATCATGGACGACGCGCAGCTGGACGGCCTGGAACTGTTAGCCGACGAGATCATCCTGAGGAGCGAGGCGAGCATGCGACGCGCCATCCGCGAGCTGCCGCAAGGGGAGTTCGAAGCGGAAATGACGCTGAGTGGGGTCGCCGGCTACACCGAACCCGTGCGGCTGGCGCTGCGAACCACGATCGGGGATGGCGCAATCAAGCTGGACTACGCGGGCTCGTCAGGCCAGATCCCGAGGGCCATCAACGTCACGCTGAACATGACGCGCTCGTACTCGGTGTATCCGCTCAAGTGCCTGCTCGATCCCGAAGTGCCGAACAACGAGGGCTGCATGCGCCCGATCGAGATCGTCGCGCCCGAAGCCTCCGTGCTGAATGCGCGCTTTCCCGCGGCGACGTGGGGGCGCACGGTGATCGCGCACATGCTGCCGGAACTCATCATGCGCTGCCTTGCCAGGGCAGTGCCGGAACGGCTGGTGGCCGGCAGCGGCTCGACGCCGCTTTGGTATGGAAATTTCACCGGCCGGCGCCGCGACGGGCGCTCGTTCTATGCCGTGGTGACCTTCAACGGCGGGCTCGGCGCCCGCGCAACGCGCGACGGAATTTCCTGCCTGTCGTATCCGGCCAACGTTGCGAGCATCCCCATCGAAGTGATCGAAGGCGACGCGCCGATCCGCTTCGACGTCAAATCGTTCGCGACCGACTCTGCCGGCGCTGGACGCCAAAGGGGCGGGGCCGGCCAGCGTGTCGTGATTCGGGTGCCCGATGACGCCGATCTCGATGGCCACATCCTCGCGGGCGTGCGGGGCGGGCGCTTCGGCGTGCCGATCTACGGGCTCGAGGGCGGCAACGAAGTGCCCGAGCCGATTGCCGAGGTGAATGGCCGCCGGGTGGTGCTCGGCACGCAGATCGAGTTGCGCGCCGGAGACGTGCTCGAATTGACCGTGCCGGGCGGCGGCGGCTTCGGGAATCCGCGCGACCGCGATCGCCAGAGCCTCGAGGACGACGTCCGGGACGGCATTGTGAGCAGCGCCGCGGCGCAAAGCCTCTATGGAGCAACAGTGGAGAAAGTTCGATGAAGCGGCTCGAAGGCAGGGTGGCATTCCTCGTGGGCGGTGGCGCGGGCATCGCCAAGGTGTGCGCCACGATGTTCGCCCGCGAAGGCGCGAAGATCATCGTCACGGACATCAATGCCAAGACCGGGCAGGCTACGGCCGATTCGGTGGTCGCGCAGGGCGGCGAGGCGATTTTCGTGAAGATGGACGTGACCGTCGAGAAGACCGTCGCGGCCGCGGTGGCCGCGGGTGTCGCGAAGTTCGGCAAGATCGACACGCTGTTCAACTCGGCCGGCGGCTCGCTCCCCGAGGATTCGCCGATCGACGAGGTCGACATGGCGGTCTGGGACCGCACCATGGTCCTCGACCTCAAAGGCACCATGATCGCGTGCCGCCAGGTGATTCCGCAGATCGTCGCGGCAGGCGGCGGCGCGGTGGTCAACATGTCCTCCGGTGCGGGCCTGCGTGGGGCGAACCCGGCACATATCTACACCGCGGCCAAGGGTGCGATCATTTCGCTGACGCGGACGATGGCGGGAAGCTACGCAAGGAACAACATCCGCGTGAACTGCATCTGCGCCGGCCGTACGAATACCGAGCGGGTCCGCGCCACCTACGGCATGCCGGGCAAGCCGGGCAGCGCGCCCGACCGGCAGAACGTGGCCGAGCAGCTCAAGACCTACCCGTTCTGGATGGGCGAGCCGGAGGACATTGCCGCGGTGGCGCTGTTCCTCGCGTCGGACGAATCGCGCATGATCACCGGCGCCGCGATTCCCGCGGATGGCGGGCGCTCGGCGTACTGATCGAGAACAGGCAAGGAGAAACAGGAAATGGCGCACCACATCACCACCATCGGCTTCGATTTCGATGCGATGTCCGGCTTCATTTCTCGCGGGCTCACCAGCCCGACGCCGATCTCGCGCGGGGAATTCGGTCCGGTCGCCGTGCCGCGCATCCTCGACCTGCTGAAAAAGTACAAGGTGCGCTCGAGCTGGTTCATCCCGGGCCATACGCTCGAGACCTATCCGACCGAATGCCGCATGATTTTCGACGCCGGCCACGAGATCGGGCACCACGGCTGGACCCACATGCCGCCGAACGACATGACGCGCGAGCAGGAGGAGGGCGGCCTCGTCCGGGCTAACGAGCAGATCAAGAAACTCACCGGCCGTTATGCGCGCGGTTATCGCTCACCCTCGTGGGACCTTTCGCCGAACTCGGTGGAGCTGATGCTCGAGCACGGGTTCTTCTACGAGTCCAGCATGATGGGCAACGACCACATGCCGTACCGGATCCGCCAGGGCGACGTGATCGAACTGGAGAAGCCCGCCGTCTTCGGAAAAGAAACGAAGCTCATCGAGATGCCCGTGAGCTGGACGCTCGACGACTACCCGCACTTCGAGTTCCTGCGCACCAAGGCCACGATCCTGCAGGGGCTCATGAACGCCGAGTCGGTGCTGGGCAACTGGATCGCCGACTTCCGCTACATGCAGAGCCTCACCGACTGGGGCATCCTCAACTATACGTTCCACCCGTTCGTGATCGGCCGCGGCCACCGCATGATGGTGCTCGAGAAACTGCTGCGCACGCTGGCCGAGGAGGGCGCGACCTTCCTGGCCATGGAAGACGCGGCGGACCTCTATGACCGGAAGTACCCCTTCAAAGGTTAGCCAGGAGAAGCGATGCAGAATTCGAACGCGCAGAACCCGAAAGCGCAGACTTTCAACGCGCGGACACTCACCACGCGGGACGGCACGAGGCTCGCGTACTACGTCGACGATTTCACCGATCCCTGGACGCAGCCGGACACGCTCCTGCTGCTGCATGCGGCAATGGGCAATTCGCGCCGTTGGTTCAAGTGGGTGCCCGAGCTCTCGCGGAAATACCGCGTGGTGCGCATGGACCTTCGCGGACACGGCGCCTCCCAGGTCCCGAAGGAGAGCGAGCCGTTTTCGCTCGGGCACCTCGTGAGCGACTCGCTCGAGTTGCTGGACCTGCTTGGCGTGAAGAGCGCGCACATCGTGGGCAACTCGGCCGGCGGCTACGTTTCGCAGCAGCTGGCGATCCATCATCCGGAGCGCGTGAAGACGCTGGCGATCTACGGCTCGACGCCGGGCCTCAAGAACAGCCATGCGCTGACCTGGATTCCCAAGGTGAAGGAAGTCGGCCTGAAGAAGTTCCTGTCCGACACCATCGACGAGCGCTTCGATTCGAACGCCGACCCGAAGCTGGTCCAATGGTTCATCGAGCAGGCGGGGTCGAACGACCCGGCGTTCATTGCCCGGTTCGTCACCCACATGACCACCCACGATTTCATGGAAGACGTCGGGCGCATCAAGTGCCCGACCCTTGTCGTCGCGGCGGGCAAGGAGAAAATCGGGCACGCGAGCGCTTACGACGAGATGCACAAGCGCATCGCGGGCTCCAAGCTCAAGCTGTTCGACACCGGCGCGCACAACATCTGCGACGGGTATGCCGAGCGTTGCGTGGGTGATCTGCTGGAGTTTCTGGAGGGCGTGCGGGGCTAGATCGCGCTGCGGTCGACCAACCCCGCCGCGACGAGGATTTCGGCGCATTCAGCCAGTTCTTGCGGGCTCGGCGCGCCCAGCGGGGGCCGGGTTCCGCCGGTGGCCATGCCAAAGAGGCGGGTCAGTTCCTTGGATAGCGCAATGTGGTGGAAGCCGCGTGCGAAGTAACGGCTCTGAAGTTTTCCTGCGATGGCGACAATGGCACGCACTTCTTCCGCCGCTGCCCTGTAGTCCCCGGCATGAATCGCCGTAATGAATCGCCCGCAGCGCGGCTGGGCGGCGTTCTGCACGAACAGCGGCCGTGAAGCGCCGAGCAGGAAGTCCGGCGTGCGCTCGTCGGCGAAGGTCGTCTTGCCCAAGAGCATTGTTTCTTCCAGCGAGGTGGTGACGCAGATCCGGTCGCCGACTCGTTCCATCATCGCGGCGTAGCTCGGGAAATCGGCCGTGGTGTTCTGGACCGCGCAGAAATTCTCGATCGGCAGCAGCGCCTCGACCTGTTCTGGCGAGAGGTAATACCCCAGCTCGGACAGGGTGGTGCAGTAGGCGATCATCCCGATGTCGATGCGCTCGGCGACGTATTCGTAAAACGCTCGCACGCCGTCGGCCGTCCGCGGGCCATAGAAGGGCGGCCAGACCATCACGGCATCGGCGCCTGTTGCCTGCGCATGAAGCGCAAGGTCGACTACGTTGCGCGCGCTCGGATCCGAAGCGCCGACGACCACCGGCACCTTGCCGCCCGCAGCCTCGATGACGATCTCGGTGACGCGCTTTCGTTCGGCGTTGGTGAGCGTCCAGAACTCCTGGTGGATCGAGTGCACCGAGAGGCCGCCGACGCCGGGCAGGGTCAGGGTCTTCGCCACGTTGCTTCGCAGCCCCGCCTCGTCGATCTCGCCGTCGGCGCGAAAAGGCGTGTACAGCACGCTGAAGTATCCGAGAAAATGTTTCCGGACCCATTGCCTCGCCCCTGAGCGGGGATACTTCGGCATGTCTGATCTCCTTCGGATTGATCGAAGACTTTACACGACGCGGGGCTCGAGCAACCCGCCCTCCGGTCGTCGCCTCCTCGAGAAGATGGCCGAATCGGCTGACGGCGCTGCATTGCTGCTCGCCGAGTCGGACGAACAGATCTGCGTCATGGGCGGCCCCAATCAGGCGGAGGCCGTAGCTGCGGCGCTACAGAAGCGAGCGCCGGTCTTTGTCGATCCCTGACTCGTCAATTCAAGTCAAGTCGTCCATTCCCCGCCGGTAGCCTCCATGAGCTTGTTCGCCGCCTCCGGGCCCCAGCTTCCCGCGGCGTACGGATAGGGCATCGAGCGCCTGCGCAGCAAGGGCGCATAAAGCCGCCAGGAAGCCTCGGTCTCGTCGGCGTGCACGAACAGCGTCTGGTCGCCCCGCACGATTTCCATCAGCAGCGTTTCATACCCGTCCCATAGGGAGTCGGTGATCGCGGGGTAGCGGAACTGCATGCGCTCGGTCTGCAGCGTGAATCGGTCGCCCGGCGATTTCACCTCGAAAGTAAGATCGAATCCCTGGTCCGGCTGGAGGTTGATCGCCAGGATATTGCGATGCGGCCGGCGCCCGACAGTGCGAAAGAGCGCGACCGGCGGCTTGCGGAAATCGATCACGATGCGCGTCGATCGCCTCGGCATGCTTTTTCCCGTGCGCAGGTAGAACGGCACGCCCTGCCATCGCCAGTTCTGGATTTCGAGCCGCATCGCCACGAAAGTCTCGGTGCGCGAGCGTGGCACGACGCCCGGCTCCTGCAGATACCCCGGCAGCTTCTTTCGTTCGACCCGGCCGGGCGAATACTGGCCAAAGACGATGGCTTCGCGCTTGATAGGCGCCACCGAGCGCAGCACCTTGACCTTCTCGAAGCGGATGCTGTCGGCCGCGAATGCCGCCGGCACCTCCATCGCCGTGAGCGTCAGCAACTGGGTAAGGTGGTTTTGCACCATGTCGCGCAGCGCGCCGGTGTTTTCGTAGTAGCCGGCTCGCGTGCCGATGCTCGTCTGCTCGGCGACGCTGATCTGGACGCTCTTGATATGGTCCCGGTTCCACGCCGACTCGAACAGCGCATTGCCGAAGCGGAAGGCCAGCAGGTTCTGCACCGTCTCCTTCCCGAGGTAGTGGTCGATGCGGTACACCTGCGATTCGTCGAAGTGGGTGTGGACGATCGCATTCAGCCGCTGAGCCGACTCGAGGTCATGGCCGAACGGTTTCTCGACTACCAGCCGCGTCCAGCCGCCGCTTTTGTTGAGGCCCGCCTTGCCGAGGTTCTGGATGACCGGCTCGAACGCGAGCGGCGGCAGGGCGAGGTAAAGCACCCGGTTGCCTTTGCCCGCGCGCTTCCCCTCCAGCGCGGCGATGCGTTTTGCGAGTGCATCGAAATCTTCAGGGCGGGCCGGATCCGCGGCCTGGTAGTGCAGGCAGGTGTCGCACCAAACGGGGTCGTGGGGGGTGAGCCCGAGTTCGGTGAGGGCTTTGGCAGCCCAGGCGCGGAACTTGTGATCGTCGAGCGACCGGTCACGGGCGACGCCGAGGACCTGGGAGTTGCGTGGCAACAGTCCGTGCTGCGCCATGCGGAAAAGCGACGGCAGGAGTTTCTTCTGCATGAGGTCGCCGGTCCCGCCGAAGATCACGAACACGCAGGGATCGCCCTGTGGCTTACGCACGATGCCGTTCTTCAATTTTTGTCCTCTGCCCGCGATTGCCGCAGTGAGCATCTTACTTCGGCCGCTTCCCCCCAATCGCTGAAGCTGCCGGCCAGCTCTAGCCGTCCCGCGACCCGCTTTGCTCATTGCGGCAGGCAAGGGGTTCTGTTGAAATCAGCCCCCGAAGCAAATGCGTCGCAAATCCCAGGAAAAATCATGCGGTCGAATGCCCTGATTGTCATTTTCTGCCTGCTGCCGGTTGCTGCGCACGCCGCGTGCAAGGACGCCCCCAAGGCGGGAGTCGACTGGAACGGGTGCGAGAAGCAGCGTGTCATGCTGGGCAAGGCCGACCTGCGCGGCGCCAAGATGACGGGCGCGGATCTCGAGGGCACCGACCTGGCCAGCGCAAATCTCACGGGCGCGGACCTTTCCGGCGCGAGCATCGAGCGTGCTCGCGTGAGCGGCGCCGACCTCTCGGGGGCGAAGCTGGTGGAGGTCAATGCCTACCGGACGAATTTCGGCGGCGCGAAGCTGGTCGGCGCGAACCTGACCAAGGCGGAAATGATCCGCGCGAACCTGAAAGGCGCCGACCTGACCAACGCGAACCTGGAGAAGGCCGAGTTCCCGCGCGCGACGCTTGAAGGTGCGTCGCTCAAAGGCGCGAACCTGACGGGCTCGGAGCTGGCTCGCACCATCTTCGCCAAGGCCAGGGTGGAGGGCACGAAGTTCACCAATGCGCGCATGTTCCGCACGCGGCTCGAAGGCGTCGACCTCTCGAGCGCGCAGGGCCTGACCCAGCCGCAGCTCGACTCAGCGTGCGGCGACAGTCGGACCAAGCTGCCCGCGGGCCTCAAGCCGGGTCCAGCCTGGCCGTGCGCGCAGGAATAGCGCGCGCGCCAGGAGTCCGCACCTAGGCGGCTTTCTTCGCCCAGGACTGCAGCTCCTCGTAACCGCCGATGTGCTTGCCGTTGACGAACACCTGCGGCACCGTGCCCTGGCCGGTCACCGCGCCCACGATGCGGCTGCGGTTGGTGTTGGGCAGCGAGACTTCCGCATAGTCGTAGCCGAGCTCCTTGAGCAGCTTCTTCGCCTTGGCGCAGAAGGAGCAGCCTTCACGCGTGAAGATCGCGACCTGGTCGGGTTTCTTCGCCCTGGGGTTCACGTAGGCGAGCATCGTGTCCGCGTCCGAAACCTCGAACGGGTCGCCGGGCTTGTTGGGCTCGACGAACATCTTCTGCACCACGCCGTCCTTGACGAGCATCGAGTAGCGCCACGAGCGCTTGCCGAAGCCGAGGTCGGCCTTGTCGACGAGCATGCCCATGCCTTCGGCGAACTCACCGTTGCCGTCGGGGATCATGGTGATCCTGTCGGCTTCCTGGTGCGCGGCCCACTCGTTCATCACGAACGCGTCGTTGACGGACATGCACAGGATCGAGTCCACGCCGTTTGCGAAGAACGCGGGGGCGAGTTCGTTATAGCGGGGCAGGTGGGTCGTGGAGCAGGTGGGCGTAAACGCGCCGGGCAGCGAGAACACGACAACGGTCTTGCCCTTGAAGAGCTCCTCCGAAGTCACGTTCTTCCACTCGCCGGTGTCGGTGCGCGTGCGGAACGTGACCTGCGGGACTTTCTGGCCTTCCTTGGTGGTCTGGGACATCGCTTTTCTCCTGGCTGGGGTTCGAATTCAGTGAGCCGAGTGTGCAGGTGAAGCTCGATAGTGTCCAATCATTAAGGCAGATGGATGTGATAGCCCATTCCTATGTACTACCAGGCATCCTCGCCGGGCGCGGGAAGCGCCGCGGGTCGCTCCTTCTGAAGGAGTTTTTCGAGGTCGGCACGCCCTTGGCGGCCGAGGGTGATGAGCTGTTTCACATCATCCCGGTGAGGGGCGGCCTGGTTGAGCATCTGCTCGTCATGGCTGCGGAACTGGGCCGCGAGGTTGCGGGCTTCCTGGGCGCTATGACCGAGCACGCGCAGCGCGGATTCCCCGGCGTCGATGGCTGAGCCGAAGGTCTCGCGTATGGCAGGGATGCCGAGCGCGACATATTCGAAAGCGTCGGTGCGGCTGTAGGCCCGCGCGATGATTTCAAGGCCGGGAAAATGCTCGCGGGCCAGCTTTGAAGTGGAGAGTGCAGCCTCCTTGTCATCCACCGCGATGACGAGGAGCCGGGCCTTCGCGGCGCCCGCCGAGCGCAGCAGGTCCAGCCGGGTGATGTCGCCGTAATAGGCTTTTTGGCCGAAACGCCGCACGAGTTCGATCTGGTTCGGGTCGTGGTCGATCACGGTGGTGCCTATGCCGCGCCCATTGAGCAGGCGCGCCACGACCTGGCCGAAGCGGCCGTAACCCGCGACGATCACAGGGTTCTCTTCCTCGATCAGGTCGGCCTCGCGCGGCGCGCTGATCCTGAGGCGCGGCAGGATCACCTTCTCGTACAGGATCATGAGGAGCGGCGTGGAAAGCATGGAAGCTGCGACGGCGGCGTTCAGGATATCGGCCGTTTCGCGCGAGAGGATGCGCTCGGTGGTTGCCACGCCGAAAAGCACGAACGCGAATTCGCCGATTTGCGAGAGCACGAGCGCGAAAACGACGCCGTCGGCGCCGCCCAGCCTGAAACTCCGGGCGACCACGAGCATCAGCGCAGTCTTCAACGCCACAACGCCCAGGGCAATGCCCAGCACGACCAGGGGCATGCGCACGAAAAGCCCGAGGTCGACCGACGTCCCGACCGAGATGAAAAAGAGCCCCAGCAGCAGGCCCTTGAACGGCTCGATGTCGAGCTCGAGCTCATGGCGGTATTCGGAATCGGCAAGCAGCACGCCCGCGAGGAAGGTCCCGAGCGCGGCCGAAAGCCCCACCGACTGCATGAGCAGCGCGATGCCGATCACCAGCAGCAGGGAGAAGGCGATGAAGATTTCTCGCAGGCCGGTGTTCGCGACATAGCGCAGCAGCGGGCGGAGCAGGTAGCGGCCGGCCACGATCAGCAGCACGATGAGCCCGACGGCGCGGGCCGCGGTCCACAGGTCGAACCCTGCGCTGCCGGCGCGTGTCGGCGCCATCAGCGAAAGCAGCAGCATGAGCGGGATGACCGCCATGTCCTGGAACAGCAGGACCGAAAACGAAGCCTGGCCGCCGGGCGTCGGCAGCAGGTTCTTTTCCTCGAGCGTGGCAAGCGCGATGGCCGTCGAGGACATCGCGAAGCCCATGCCCGCAACCAGCGAGATCACAAACGTCTGCCCGAGCGCGACGCCGATGCCTGCTACAACCAGCATCGTCGCAACGACCTGCAGCGTGCCCATGCCGAAAATCGAGTTGCGCAGGCTCCACAGGCGCTTGGGGTTCAGTTCGAGCCCCACGAGAAAGAGCAGGAGCACGACCCCGATCTCGGAGAAGTGCAGCATCGCCTCGACGTCGCCGATGAGCTTGAGGCCCCAGGGCCCGATCGCGACGCCGGCCAGCAGGAACCCGAGCACCGACCCCAGCCCGAGGCGCTTGGAAAGGGGCACCGCGATCACGGCCGCGGCCAGGTAGATGAGCGCCTGTGCGAGGAATCCGTGGTTTTCCATGGGTGCGCAATCTAGCACGCGCGTTGTGGGCACCACTGTTGGTACACTTCGTGCATCACGCTCTAAAACCACCGGGGGTTCCCATGTTTCACAAGATTGCCGCAGTGCTCGCGGCGTCGGCCGCTTTAGTGGCCGTTTCGACTGCCTTCGCCCAAAGCTACCCGTCGCGGCCGGTGAAGATCATCGTGCCCTACACTGCGGGCGGCTCATCGGACTTCACCGCGCGCTTGCTGGCTGAGAAGCTCGGTCCGCTGCTCGGCAGCCAGGTGCTCGTCGAGAACAAGCCCGGCGGCAACACGCTGATCGCCACCGAGTTTGTCGTGAAGAGCCCACCGGACGGCTATACGCTGCTGCTCGCCGGCCTCACCACTTACGGCGCGCAGCCGCACCTCTACAAGAAGCTGCCGTACGACGTCCTCAAGGACCTCCAGCCGATCAACAACGCGATCATTTCGCCGCTGGTGATCTCCGTGCATCCGAGCGTGCCCGTCAAGAACGTCAAGGAACTGGTCGCGTATGCGAAGGCGAACCCCGGCAAGGTCAACTTCGGGTCGGCGGGCGTCGGCAACACGCTTCACCTCGCGACCGAGCTGTTCAAGCTCCAGACCGGCGTAGTGATCGTGGACGTGCCCTACAAGGGTGCGTCTCAAGCCGTGGTGGACTTGCTGGCAGGCAACATCCAGATGATGTTCGACCTCGTGCAGACGCCGCTGCAGCACATCAACGCGGGCAAGCTGCGGGCGCTCGGCACCACGTGGGAAAAGCGCGCCGGCGCGCTGCCGAACGTGCCGACCATGATCGAGCAGGGATTCGACTACAACTTCGGCGCGATGATCGGGATCTTCGGGCCCGCGGGCATGCCCAGGGACGTGGTGAGCCGGCTGCACGCCGAAATCTCGAAGATCATGCTCATGCCGGACGTGCGCGAGGCTTTCGCCAAGCAGGCAATGGAGCCGCTGACCTTCGCGACGCCTGAGGCTTACGCGGCGCAGTTCAGGAAGGATGTCGACGAGATGGGCAAGCTGGTTCGCGCCGCCAGGATCGAGCCGCAATAAAACAGGAGATGAAAATGACGAAGTTCGCAGCCTTTACTATCGCCGCCACCGCGGCGCTCCTCCTCGCTTCGCCCTTCGGGCAGGCGCAGGACAAGCCGCTCGTGGCCGGTTTCGACGGCACGTTCGCACCGCACGCGATGCCGAAGATGGGCGGCGGCATCGAAGGGTTCAACGTCGACCTAGTGATCGAGGCCGGCCGCCGCATGGGCCGCAAGATCGAAGTGTTCTCCGGCGAGTTCTCCGGGCTGATCCCGGCAATGAACGCAGGCAAGCTCGATTTCGTCGGCGCGCCGACCACCGTGACGCCCGAGCGGGCCGCGAACCTGCTCTTCTCCGAGGGCTACCTCAATACCTACTACTCGTTCGTGGTCGGCGCAGGCAAGCCCGACCTCAAGTCGATCGAGGAGCTCAGGGGCAAGACGATCTCGACCAACAAGGGTTCGGCTTACGACAAGTGGCTGCAGGACAACGCCGCCAGGTACGGGTTCAAGTCCGAGTCGTACGGCACCAATGCGGATGCGATGCAGGCGATCATCGCCGGGCGCGCCGATGCCGGGCTCACGGGCAATACCACCGGCGCGTATGCGGCGATGCGCTCGAACAACCAGCTCAGGATCGCCACGCTCAAGGTCGACCAGGGCCTGGTCTGGGCCGCGGTGTTCCGCAAGGACGACAACAAGCTGCGCAATGCCTTCGACGAGGCGATCGAATGCATGAAGGCCGACGGCACCGTCGCCCGGCTGCATGAGAAATGGTTCGGCTCGAAGCCCGAAGCCGGCTCCGCCGCGGTCACGCCTTTCCCGGGCTATGGCGTGCCGGGCATGGCCGGCTACGACCCGACGGCCCACACGCCGCGCTGCAAGTAGTGGCACGATGGGAGGGCCGGCGAGCGGCCCTCTTTAAGCAGGCCGGCGGGCGCGCGATGGAGGCGGCCCGCCGATGAGCAAGTTCGCCGAGACGTTCTTCAACTGGCCGATCATGGTCCAGTACCTGCCGAAGATCGTCGAGGGCTTCTTCGTCACGATCCAGCTTGCGCTCGCGGTGGTGGTCACGGGCATCGCGTGCGGCCTCGTCCTCGCGGTGGTGCGCTCGTTTCGCGTACGCGCCGTCAATTTCTTCATCGTGGTGTTCGTCGACGCGTTCCGCGCGCTGCCGCCTCTGGTGGTGATCATCCTGTTCTATTTCGCGCTGCCGACGATCGGCATACGCATGACCGGGTTCGTGTCGACGTGGCTGGCGCTGTCATTGGTGCTCGCGGCCTATGCCGAGGAAATCTTCTGGGCGGGCCTGCTGGCGGTGCCCAAGGGGCAGTGGGAGGCCGCGCGCTCCATCGGCCTGGATACGCTCCAAACGCTGCGCTACGTCGCGCTTCCGCAGGCGGTGCGCATCACGATTCCGCCGCTCACCAATCGCACCATCGCGATCACCAAGAACACCGCCTTGGGCGCGGTAGTGGCGGTCGGCGAAATCCTCTACCAGGCGCAGGGCGCGTACTCGTTCTCGTACAACCCCTCGCCGCTGACGCTCGGCGCGATCGCCTACCTCATCCTGTTCCTGCCCGTGGTGTGGTTCGGCCGCTGGGTCGAAACGCGCTTCGCCTGGAAGCGCTGAGGCGCCATGGACAGCCTCCTCCTCAACTTCTTCAACCTCGGCATTCTTCAGCAGGCGTGGCCGTACCTGCTCAAGGGGCTGGGCATGACGCTGCTGCTTTGTGTGGTCGTGATCCCGCTCGGCATCGCGGGCGGGCTCGTGGTGGCGCTGGCGTCGCGCGCGCCAAGGCGGTGGATGCGCTGGGCCGTGATCGCGTACGTGGATTTCTTCCGCGCCTTCCCGCCGCTGGTGCTGCTGATGTTCCTGGCGTTCGGCCTGCCGTTCCTCGGCCTGGACCTGCCGGCGTTCGTGGCGGTGGCGCTCGCATTCCTGCTCAACACGTCGAGCTACTACGGCGAGATTTTCCGCGCCGGCATCGAATCCATAGCGCGCGGCCAGTACGAAGCGGCACGCTCGCTTGGCCTGTCGGCGCCACAGTACATGCGCGCGGTGATCCTGCCGCAGGCGGTGCGCAACGTGCTGCCCGACCTCATCGGCAACACGCTCGAGGTCATCAAGCTCACGTCGATCGCGAGCGTGGTCGCGCTGCCCGAGCTGCTCTATGCCGCGCGGCAGGCGCAGGCGGTGACCTACAACGCCACGCCGGTCGTCGCCGCGGGTATCATCTATCTCATCTGCCTGTGGCCGCTGGTGCGGCTGCTTTCACGCTACGAACACAAGCAACTGCACGCCCACAATTGAAGGTGCATGAATGAGCAGGATCCTCGTCATCAACCCCAATTCGACCGAGGCCGTCACTCGCGGCATCGATGAAGCCATGGCGCCGTTGCGCATTCCCGGCGGCCCTGGAATCGATTGCGTGACGCTGAAGGAAGGTCCGCCCGGCATCGAGTCCCAGCAGCATGTCGACGGCGTGATCGCGCCCATGCTGCGGCTCGTGCGGGAGAAGGAAGCCGGCTATGACGCATTCGTGATCGCGTGCTACAGCGATCCGGGCCTGCACTCGGTGCGCGAGGCGACTTCGAAGCCGGTGCTCGGCATCTCCGAATGCGGCGTGCTCACGGCGCTCACGCTGGGGCACAAGTTCGGCGTCATCGCCATCCTGCAGAAATCGATCCCGCGCCACCTGAGGTACCTGGGGGCGATGGGCGTCATGGACCGCCTCGCCGGGGAGTTGCCGGTGGGCCTGGGCGTGACCGAGCTTTCCGACGAAAAGAAGACCTTCGGCCGCATGGTCGATGTCGCCAAGGCGCTGCGCGACCAGCACGGCGCGAACGTCATTGTGCTGGGCTGCGCCGGCATGGCCCGGTACCGCAAGCCGCTGCAGGAAGCCGTCGGCCTGCCGATCGTCGAGCCTTCGCAGGCCGCGGTCGGCATGGCGATCGCGCGCGTGCGGCTGAACTGGCAGGCCGCCTGAGTTATACCTTTTCGCTGATACCAACTGACATGGGAGCCGCACCAGTGCTTATTTATAAGATAAAAATGTTGAAGATTGCGGTCGTGGCGGCAGGCCTTGCGGTGTGCGCGGGCGCGAATGCGCAGGCGTGGCCGACCAAGCCGATCCGCTGGGTCGTGCCGTACGGCCCCGGCAGCACGGATATTCTTGCCCGCGTAATCGCGCCGAAGGTCAGCACCGCGCTCGGGCAGCAGATCGTGGTCGAGAACCGGCCGGGTGCCGGCGGCAGCGTCGGCAGCGAGCAGGTCGCCAAGGGCGCGGCCGACGGCTACACGATCCTCATGGGGACTGCGGCTTCGCATGCAGTGAACCCCGCGCTCTATTCGAAAGTCGGTTACGACGCGGCAAAGGATTTCGCGCCGGTGATCAACCTCGCGAGCATCCCAAACGTGGTCATCGTCAATCCGCAGCTTGCGTACAAGACGATTCCGGACCTCATTGCCGCGGCGAAGGCGAAGCCCGGCACGATCACGTATTCCTCCAATGGATCGGGCACCTCGCAGCACATGTCGGCGGCGCTCTTCGAGATGCTGACCGGCGTGAAGATGGTCCACGTGCCGTACAAGGGCAGCTCCGAAGGCGTGATCGCGGTTACTCGCGGGGACGTCAACGTGATGTTCGCCAACATGCCGCCTTCGCTGCCGCTCATCAAGGACGGACGCGTGCGCCCGATCGCAGTGACCACGGCGCAGCGCCTGTCGGCTTTCCCGGACCTGCCCACGGTGGCCGAGACCGGCGTGCCGGGCTACGAGGTGTCGACATGGTTTGCGCTGTTCGCGCCCGCAGCGACGCCGCAGGAGATCGTGCAGCGCCTCAACCGGGAATTCGCCGCGGCGCTCGCCGACGCCGACATCCGCGAGAAGCTCATGGCGCAGGGGTACACGATCAACGGCGGCTCCTCGCAGGATCTGGGTAATCTCGTGCGCACCGAGCTCGTCAAATGGGCGAGGGTGGTCAGAGAATCCGGCGCCAAGGTCGAGTGAAGCGCCATACGCGGGAAAGCGGCGCCGTCTCCCGACGCAGGATCCTGGGTGCGCTTGGCGCTGCCTTGCTCGCAGGCCCGAAAGCCGCATTCGGGCAGCAACACCAGAGTAAAAGGAGTAAAAGGGGCCAGGCTCGCGAGCCTGGCCCCTTTTAGTAACCGCTACTCGTAAAGCCCCTTGGGCGTGGCCCGGGCAAAGGCGTCCGGGCCTTCGCCGCCGGCCAGCCCGAGCGGGATCGTCGCATCGTAGATCCACTTGTTGCTCCACGCCGCGCCGCGGCCAACGGGCCGCGCCAGCGGATCCGAAGACGGGCCGCTCGCGCGTTCGATGACCGCGATGTCGGTCTGCGCATGGACGCGGCTTGCAATCGCCCAAATGAGTTCAGCAGGGTCGGTCGCGCTGACGTCGGGGTCAATCGCGATGGCGAGTCTTGCGAGCGTCGAGGGCCCGGAGAGCGCGGCCAGCAGCGCGGTTTTCGCCTGTCCTGCAACGCGCGGCGCCATCTGCACCACCGTCAGCAGTCCGCCGCACTGCACGGGGCAATGCACGTCGCGCAAGTCCAGGCCGCCTTCGATCGAGCGCAGGTGGCGCGCGGTGAGGATCTCGCTTGCAATGGCCATTGCGCCCGAGACGTCGAACCCGGGGCCCGTCGCCCCGGCGATCGTGCGGCACGAATCGAAAGTGAAGCGCACCGAATCGAGGGCCACGCCCGCGTAACCCGCGATGCCGCTGATCGCGCCGGTCTTGCTCGCCGCCGAGGGATCGATCTCGCCGTCGATGAGCGCGCGCGCCTCTGCCGGGTAAGGCAGGCCCGCGCTGCCGACCAGCGGCACCGGCTTGCCCGCGAGCGCGCCGGCGAGCGCGAAGTCGGCATTGCCGCCCAGCGAACCGATGGCGGCCGCAAGCACAACGCCCGCGGATGCACCGATCACCAGCCGCGCGCGCTGGCGCCGCGAGAGGAGCATGGCAAGGCGCGGCGTGTCGAGCACGATCTGCAGCACTTCGCCCGAGCGCATAGCGCGCACGAGGCACAGCGCGTCGCCGAGCACGAGCACGCCGGCATACACCTGGCGCACTTCGGTCGTGAGTACGTCCAGCCGGGTCGAGCGCAACACTGGCGCGGGCGTATCAGCCGGTGCGATGCGGGCCTCGGACCGGTCCCGCATCGTGAACACGAAGCCTTCCGGCTTTACCTCCAGCACGGCAGCCCAGGCATCGCGCCCGGCGGGCGAAGCGGTCCACTTGTACTGCGCGCGTTCGGCCTCTTCCATGCGCGGATCGAGCGTCGCATCGAAGAGCGCCTTGGTGCCGGTGCGCTGCATCGGGTCGGCGCCCGGGTCGAGAGGCGAGGCGTTGTCGAGCGTGAACACGCGCGCGCGATCGATGCGGGTCAGGCCCGCCACCGGATCGAAGCGGGACGTAAGGGCGCGCAGCACCTGCCACGGATCGGCGATGTCGACGTCCGCATCAACGGCAACCAGCAGCTTCGGATGGAGATAGGGGCTCGCCGCAGCGGCCATCAGCGCCGTGCGCGCCTGCCCGGCGTACCGGGGCTGCATGCGCAGCGCGACGATCAGCGGCGACATGCCGCTGGGACAGCGGATGTCGCGCACATCGAGCAGGCCGCCATCGACCGACTTGAGGTGATCCGAAAGCTTCGATTCGACGACCGCGCAGGTGATCGAATGCGCGTCCGAGGGCGGCATGCCGCAGCTCATCGCGTAGAACACCGGCTTCTTGCGCCGCGTGATCGCCTTGACGCGGAACACGGGAGCCGTGCCCACTTTGGAGTAAGTGCCGGTCACTTCGCCGAACGGGCCTTCGGGCGCGACTTCGTCGGGCAGGATCTCGCCTTCGAGCACGAGCTCCGCATCGGCGGGCACCTCGATGTCGATGGTCTTGCACTTCACCAGGCGCACCGGTTCACCGAGCAGCCCGCCTGCGATCGCAAGCTCGTCCATGCCGAAAGGCGCCACGAAACCGGCCGCGAACATGATGAGCGGATGCCCGCCGATAACCATCGCGGCCTCCATCGGGCGACCGAGCTGCTGGTGCATCTGGTGGATGCGCATCGCCTGGCGCGGCAGCATGTAGTAGCCGGTGGTGTTCCGGCTGAGGATCTGCGCGCGATGGACCGACATGTTGCGCACTCCCGTTTTCGGGTCCTTGATGATGCACATGCCCGAGGCGATGTAGCGCCCGGGGTCGCGCTCCGAGGTCCAGATCGCGGGGATCTTCATGAGGTCGACCGCGTCGCCTTCCTCGACGACCTCCTGCACCGGGGCATCTTCGGTGAGGACCGGCGCGACGATCTGCGAGAGCCGCTGCGCAAAAGTCTCGACCACCCGCGCTTCGGGCACGCCCAGGGCGATCGCCCACATCGCGCGATCCATGACGAGCTGGCTGGCGACCTCCCACCCGGGGAATCCGTTGAGGTTGGTGAAGTGGCAGGCCTTGCGCTTGTCCACATAAGTCCGGTACGAGACGGCCGAGACGTCGTTGTCGACGTCGGCCTGCATGTCGAATCGCTCGAGCATGCCCGCAGCCGCGAGCGCCTCGAGGTGGCGGCGCAGCGATTGGGTGGTGACGCCTGCGGGAAGCGGTGCATTCATTCGGGGTTGTCTCTTCTTATTCTTTTTCTATTCGCCGATCTTCGGGCCGAAACCCGCGGCTTTCTCGGCGGCGAGCGTGTTCCCGGGACGCGCAAAAGGCTCCGGCGCGGGTTCACCGGCCTTGCGCGGGCGGCCGATGGCCTCGAAGAAGTTGTGGATGGCCGGCGGCAGGTAAGTCCAGGTCATCTTGAACTCGCCGGGACCGTCATTGATGATCTTGTGCTTTACCCAGCGGCCGACGAACACCGTCGTGCCCGGCACGGCCTTGTGCGCGACGCCGTCGACCAGGAACGTGCCGGTGCCTTCGAAGCAGAACAGCAACTCGTCGTGCGAGTCGTGCCAGTGCTCGCGCACGTAGCCGCCAGGCGCAATCATCTGCACGCCGAACGAGACATGGTTGGAGCGGCAGTTGCGCGGGCTGACCTTGATGCTGGTGTAGCCGTTGGCAGGCTTGGGTTGCCAGTACGACTCGCCTTCGTCCGGTTGCAGCACAAGCGCATCGCCCTTGTCCCAGGGCTCGGCCAGCACTTGCTGGTTTTTTTCTGCGGGTTTGTTCACGGCGGCCTCTTCTTCCCCAAAAATAGTCCCGGCATTGTCCGGTGCGGACGCGTTAAGGGCAATCGTGTGCCGCATTCCGGTGCGAAACGGCGCTCAACCCCGCACCCGTCGTCCCCCGGGTACCCCCAGTTGCGGATGCAGTCGCCCCGCAAGCGCCCAGGCCGCCAGCAGCGCGAGCCCGAATGCCGCGAAGACCCCGGCCACCGGTGAGAAATGCAGGATCCCCCAGGCAAGGGCCGGGCTCAGGATGCCCGAAACATCGCGAAAGCTGGAGT
>CAZZDV010000006.1:0-49978 GCA_964652785.1 uncultured Bordetella sp. | reverse complement strand
ATCTCAGGCTGGGCGTGTTCGACGTGCTCGTCGGCATCAACCTCTTGCGCGAAGGCCTCGACCTGCCTGAAGTTTCGCTGGTCGCGATCCTGGACGCGGACAAGGAAGGCTTCCTGCGCTCTGAGCGATCGCTGATCCAGACGATCGGGCGGGCCGCGCGGCATATCAATGGCCGGGCGATCCTTTATGCCGACAGGGTCACCGACTCGATGACGGCCGCGATCGGCGAGACCGAGCGCCGGCGCAACAAGCAGATCGCCCATAACACCGAGCACGGCATCGAACCCAAGGGCATCACCAAGCGCATCCGCGACCTCATCGACGGCGTGTACGACGCCGACGAGGCGCACGCGTCACTGAGGGCCGCGAAAGACGAGGCGCGCTACGAGCGCATGAGCGAGAAAGAGCTGGCGCGGGAGATCAAGCGGCTGGAGAAGGAGATGGTCCAGCACGCGCGCAACCTGGAGTTCGAGAAGGCGGCGGAAGCGCGCGACCAGCTGCACGAGCTGCGAAAGCGCGTCTTCGGGGTCGAGATCGCGTCCGACTGAAAGAAAAACGGCCCGCCGAAATCCGCGGGCCGTTCGCCTTGCGACTTTGCGCAAACCTAGTTCTTGGTTTCCACCTGCATGAGCTGATCTTCGGCACTCTTCGGACGCTCGCGACGCGCGCGCCCGAGCTGCACCTTCTCTTCCTCGAGCTGGTAGGACTTGGGCCTCGAAGGATCGGTCTCGATCATCACGAGGCCCGAGCTCGAGAGCGCTTCCTTGGGATCCTGGCGCGGGGCAGGGGGCGGAGCCACTTCGGCAACGCGGGTCACTTCGGCGACCGGCGCGACTTCGGCAACGGGGGCTGCTTGCCGCATCGGCTCCGGCGCAGGTTCGCGCACCTGCATGGGCGCAGGTTCAAGCTCAAGCTCAGGTTGCTGGGCTACAAACGACTGCGACTGGGGCGCTTCACGCGTCTGGGTCATCGTTTGCGGCGGTTGCACGTAGGGTGCCGGCTGCTGCTGGACCTGCGCAGTGGACACGTCGACGACTGCCACTGCCGCAGACTCGCTCATCGCGGTAACGACCGGCTGCTGCTCCGATGAGTGGCTTGGCGTCGAATCGGGCGAAGCCGCCGTTGTGTCGAGGTGCTGCTCACCCGGGGCGCCTTCGCGCGGACCGCGATCGCGCCCGCCGCGGCGATGACGGCGACCACGGCGCTCGCCTTCTTCTCCTTCCTGCATCGGCGGCCGCGGTTCACGCGGCGGCTGGTCGGCTCGCGGTTCACGGGCCTCGCGCGGCGGCTGGTCGGCACGCGGCTCACGTTGTTCCCTCGGCTCACGCTGCTCCCTGGGCTCGCGCGGTTCCCGCGGCGGGCGGCCCTGTTGCTGGTCGCGGCGCTGCTGGTCCATGTCACGCCGGGCACCTTGACGATCCGCGCCCTGGCGTTCGCCTCCCTGGGCACGTTCGCCACCCGGGCGCTCTTCACGTTGCCCGTCCGGACGCGGCTCACGCGGCGGACGATCTCCGCGGGGTCCCCGCTGGTCACTGCGACGCGGCTCCTGGCCGTCACGGCCCTGGCGCGGACGGCCGTCGCGGCCTCGCTCGCCCCTGTCGCGACCGCCTGAGCGTTCGCCACGGTCCCCGCGCTGCTGCTCGCGGCGCGGTTGCGCAGGTTGTGCTCCCGGCTGTGGCTGGGTCGCGGATGCGGTCGATGAAGTCGCGGGCTGCCCGTCTTCGCGCTTGAACCAGCCGAGGATGCGGCCAATGATGCCCGGGCGCTCTTCTTCGGTGGGTTGCGCAGCGACCGCGGGTGCTGCCGGCGCTTCGGTCCGGCGGGGCGGGCGCTGGTCACGCGACTCGCTGCGCGGCGGGCGTGCGGCCCGTTCTTCCGGCGGGCGGTCCGGCACCATCGGCGCAGGCTGGTCGGGAACGATCGCCTTGACCGCGGCTTCCTGACGCGGCTTGATCGGCTCGGCGCCGGCGATTGCGTCCTTTTGCTCCTCGGGCTCCTTCACCATCTCGAAGCTGGCGGGGACGTGGTCCATCTCGTTCAGCTCGTCATGCCGCAGGCGGTTGACCGAGTAGTGCGGCGTCTCGAGATGGATGTTCGGGATCAGCAGGATGTTGACCTTGAGGCGCGTCTCGAGCTTCTGGATCTCGCTGCGTTTCTCGTTCAGCAGGAAGGTCGCGACATCCACAGGCACCTGGACGTGGACCGCGCCGGTGTTTTCCTTCATCGCCTCTTCCTGCAGGATGCGCAGGACGTGCAGTGCGGTGGACTCGATGCCGCGGATATGGCCCGTTCCGCTGCAACGCGGGCAGGTGATGTGGCTGGACTCGCCGAGCGAAGGCTGCAGGCGTTGCCGCGACAGCTCGAGCAGGCCGAATCGCGAGATCTTGCCGGTCTGGACGCGGGCGCGGTCGTGATGGAGCGCTTCGCGCAGGCGGTTCTCGACTTCGCGCTGGTTCTTCTGCGACTCCATGTCGATGAAGTCGATGACGATCAGGCCGCCGAGGTCGCGAAGGCGCAACTGCCGCGCGACTTCATCGGCCGCTTCGAGGTTGGTCCGCAGCGCGGTTTCCTCGATGTCGTGGCCCTTGGTGGCGCGAGCGGAGTTGACGTCGATCGAAACCAGCGCCTCCGTATGGTCGATGACCACGGCGCCGCCGGAGGGCAGGCTCACCTGGCGCGAGAACGCCGACTCGATCTGGTGCTCGATCTGGAAGCGCGAGAAGAGCGGGACGTCGTCGTGGTACAGCTTGACCTTGTTGACGTTGCCCGGCATCACGGTCTGCATGAAAGCCTGGGCCTGCTCGTAGATCTCCTCGGTGTCGATGAGGATCTCGCCGATGTCGGGCTGGAAGTAGTCGCGGATCGCGCGGATGACGAGGCTGGATTCCAGGTAGATCAGGAAGGGCTTGGGCTTGTAGCGCCCGTCCTCGCCCGGCGTGCGGTCGGTGGCCGCCTGCTCGATGGCGCCCCACAATTGCATGAGGTAGCCCATGTCCCACTTGAGTTCCTCGATCGTGCGGCCGATGCCGGCCGTGCGGGCGATGACGCTCATGCCCTGGGGCATCTCGAGCTGGTCGATCAGGGCCCGCAGCTCGTCGCGGTCTTCGCCTTCCACGCGGCGCGATACGCCGCCGCCGCGGGGATTGTTCGGCATGAGGACGAGATAGCGTCCGGCCAGGCTGATGAAGGTGGTGAGGGCCGCGCCCTTGTTGCCGCGCTCGTCCTTTTCGATCTGGACGATGAGCTCCTGGCCTTCCTTGAGCGCGTCCTGGATGCGGGCGCGGCCGGCCTCGGCGCTTTCCTTGAAGTAGCTCTTGGAGACTTCCTTGAAGGGCAGGAAGCCATGCCTTTCCTCGCCATAGTCGACGAAGGCGGCTTCCAGACTGGGCTCGATGCGGGTGATTACACCCTTGTAGATGTTGCTCTTGCGTTGTTCCCTTGCTGCAGACTCGATATCGAGGTCGATGAGTTTTTGGCCATCGACGATTGCAACGCGCAATTCCTCCTGCTGCGTCGCATTGAATAGCATGCGCTTCACTTGTTGTTCTCCTGCGCCGCAGGAGAGTCCGTGAACCGACGGTCAGCGTTTCGTTAGCTCTTAAGCTTTGATTTGCCTATTTCGAAGATTCGACAGGGTCGTCGTGGTGAACGAAATACCGGCGGGAAGCCGGGATCGTGGCGCTCCGCTCCTGTGCGGGGCGCGGCGAGGTTCCTTGGGTCAGACTCTCTGTGTGCGCTTTCAAGTACTATCGCTACTTCCGGTGAGCGAATTTGACCAGTTGCTCCGGGCCCGGCAATGGCCGGGCAGGAGGCGGGTAAATGGTCCCGGACTCGGCGGTTTCGCCGGCCGAAAAGCTTCGGACCGTGCCTCGCAACTCAAAGCAAGCGGCCAATTATATGCAAAATGAACGAGTTAAGTAAAGCTCGGGCGACGCTGCTTGAAGTAGGCGAAGAAAGCACCGACCAGAGAATCGACAATTTCCTGATCCGCAGGCTCAAGGGCGTGCCGAAGAGCCATGTGTACCGGATCCTGCGCAGCGGCGAGGTCCGCGTGAACAGCGGCCGGGTCAAGCAGGACTACAAGCTCAAGCTCGGCGACCGGGTCAGGGTGCCGCCGGTCCGGGTGGCCACCCCCGCAGTTCGACCCGCGCCCCGTCCGCTCAACCTCCCCATCGTGTTCGAGGACGACGCATTGATCGTGATCGACAAGCCTTCGGGGGTGGCCGTCCACGGCGGAAGCGGCGTGAGCTATGGGGTGATCGAGTCGATGCGCGCCGAACGCCCGAAAGCCAAGTTCCTGGAGCTTGCGCACCGTCTGGATCGCGACACATCCGGGCTCCTGATGCTGGGCAAGAAGCGCACCGCCCTGGTCGAGCTGCACCGGATGCTGCGGGACGGTGAGGTCCGCAAGGACTACGTGGCGGTGGTCAAAGGCCGCTGGAAGGGCGGCGCCCGCAACGTGGACGTGCCCCTGCACAAGTATGTGACCGCGGAAGGCGAGCGACGTGTCAGCGCACGCGAAGACGGCGCCCGCGCCGTGACCCGATTCAAGCCCCTGACCATCGGCACGACCGCTTCCGAGGTCGAGGCGCGCTTGATGACCGGGCGCACGCACCAGATCAGGGTCCACGCCGCCCATATCGGCCATCCGATCCTTGGCGACGACAAGTACGGGGATTTCGAATTGAACCGGGCATTGGTCAAGCAGGGCGTGAAGCGGCTGTTCCTGCATGCGCGAAAGCTATCATTGGCGCATCCGCTGACCGGCGAGGCGCTCGCTTTCGAATCGCCTTTGCCCCCTGACATGCAACGCTACGTTTGCGACCGCCTGACCGATGAAGACTGAACCGCGCTACCGGCTGATCGTTTTCGACTGGGACGGCACGCTCATGGATTCGGCCAGCGGGATCGCCGCCTGCATCCAGGAGGCGAGCCGCGAAATGGGGCTCCCGGTGCCGACGCTCGAGCGGGCCCGTCACGTAATCGGGCTCGGGCTGCACGATTCGCTCCGGACCGCCGTGCCGGAACTGCCGGAAAGCGGGTACGCCGCCTTCGCGGACCTTTATCGCAAGCATTTTCTTGCGCGCGAAACCGGCATGGTGCTGTTTCCCGGCGTCGGCGAGTTGCTCCGCGGCCTTTGCGATGCGGGCTATGCGCTCGCGGTCGCGACCGGCAAGAGCCGGCGGGGACTCGACCGCGCGCTTGCGGCTTCCGACCTCCAGTCGTATTTCGTGGCTTCCCGCTGCGCGGACGAGACGAATCCGAAACCGCATCCGGCGATGCTGAACGAGCTAATGCGGGAACGGGCTTACGAGCCGCGCGATTTGCTCATGATCGGCGACACTTCGCATGACCTCGAAATGGCGGCGAATGCAGGGGTCGATGCGGTTGCGGTTACTTATGGCGCGCATCCCGGAGACGTCCTGCGCGCGCGTACGCCCAAGGGCGTTGTCTCCAGCATCCCGGAGCTCGGGGCGTGGCTGGAGACGCATGGCTGACGACGCGCGGGTCATCTGCGCCTCCGGCGAGCTCGTGGACGCCGGAAAGGGGGTGCGCTTCGAAGTCCTGTTTCGCAATCAATTAGCCGCGGCATTCGTGGTCCGGCATGACGGAAAAGTGCACGCCTATCTCAACCGGTGCTCCCATGTGGCCCTGGAACTCGACTGGCAGCCGGGCGTGTTCTTCGATTTGGAGGGGCGCGATTTGATATGCTCGACCCACGGGGCGATCTACTCGGCTTCGAGCGGAAAATGCCTTGGCGGTCCGTGCGCGGGCGGTCCGCTCGTCAAACTCGCCGTCGAAGAGCGCGACGGCTTCATAGTGTTGAAGGATCTATCGGATGGCTGACAACGAAAGACATTGGGAGCGCGAAATGATCGAGAAGCTCGCGCTCTCCGGGATCAAGGAGCAGCGGGCCGCGCGCCGGTGGGGCATCTTCTTCAAGGTGCTCACTTTCGCCTACCTCACGCTGATCCTCGTACTTGCGTTCGACTGGAGCAAGACCGACGGCGCGACCGGCGGCAAGCACACGGCGCTCGTCGAGGTGAGCGGCATCATCGGGCCGGGCACCGACAACAGCGCGGAGAAGATCAACAACGCATTGCAGGCCGCGTTCAAGGACTCGAATACACAGGGCGTCGTCGTCCGCGTCAACAGCCCGGGCGGCAGTCCCGTCCAGTCGCAGAATATCTACGACGAGATGCGGCGCCTGAAGAAAAAGTATCCGACGATTCCTCTCTATGTGGTGGTCGAGGACCTGTGCGCCTCGGGCGGCTACTTCATCGCTGCCGCGGCGGACCGGATCTACGTCAACAAATCCAGCCTTGTGGGGTCGATCGGCGTGCGCATGGACAGCTGGGGCGTTACGGGGCTCATGGACAAGCTCGGGATCGAACGCCGGCTGCTCACCGCAGGGGAGAACAAGGGATTCCTCGACCCGTTCCTGCCGGTAGACGCGAAACAGCAGGCGCACGCGCTCGGCATGCTCAACGAAATCCACCAGCAGTTTATCGCCGTGGTCCGCGAAGGCAGGGGCAAGCGGCTGAAGGAGACGCCGGAGATTTTCAGCGGGCTCATCTGGACCGGCCAGAAGAGCATCGACCTTGGCCTCGCCGACAGCTTCGGCAGCCTCGAGTACGTCGCCCGGGAAGTGATCAAGGCCGAGGACATCGTGGACTATTCGCAGAAGGAAAACATTGCCGAGAAGTTTGCACGGCGGCTCGGGGCGGGCGCGGCCAGCTCGCTCGCGGAATTCGCTGTGCGCTACTCGCCCGCTTTGATGCGCTGAGCCTCCTCAGAGGGGGCTGGCGCCAAACGCATCCAGCAAGCCCGTCAAGGCTATGAGCGGCAGGCCGATCAGCGAAGTCGGGTCTTCGGTATCGATGCGCGAGATGAGCACGATCCCGAGGCCCTCGGCCTTGGCGCTGCCGGCACAGTCATAGGGCTGCTCCCGCCGAAGGTAGGTCTCGATCGTCTCGGGGTCCAAGGTGCGGAAATGGACTTGGCACGCGATGACCCGGGATTCGATGCGGCCTGACCTGGTGTCGAGGAGGCTCACCGCGGTGTCGAACCGGGCGTGGCGTCCGGACAACCACGCGAGCTGGGCGACAGCGTTTTCGTGCGATCCCGGCTTGTCCATCCGGCGACCCTCGCAGGACGCGACCTGGTCGGACCCGATGATCAAAGTGTCGGGGAAACTCGCCGCCACGGCCTGCGCTTTCGCCCTGGACAGGCGCTCGGCCGTGACGCTCGGAGCCTCTCCGGGCAGCTGCGTCTCGTCCACATCCGGACGGGCGCACTCGAAAGTCATGCCCAGCCGCTGGAGAAGCTCACGGCGGTAAACGGACGTCGAGGCCAGTACGAGCCTGCGCTGATCGGTCATGACTTTGTTTTGACGGGGTTTTTCAGGAATGGTATCATTTCCGGTTTCCGCCTCGCCAGCCATGCAGATTCATCCCCAATCACTGCGGGAAGGCTTCCCGCTTATCGACGGTCCCAAGTTCGCCGATACCGGGGGTACGCTGCGCGGCAGGTGCAAGGTCGCAGGGTTCGGCAGGCTGCAGGACATGCTGAATTCGAACACCGGCGAACTCGATTATGAGGTCGAAGGCACGCGGGACGACGCAGGCAGGCCGGCAATCCGCATCCGCATAGCGGGCGAACTGCAACTGACCTGCCAGCGTTGCCTGAAGGTCCTGGCTTTCCCGTTGCAACTCGACGAGATGCTGGTGCTGGCAAGAAACGAAGCCGAAATCGAGGCGCAGCCGGTCGACCCGGATGTTCCGGATCGAATTCTGGCGGACAGGGAAATGGCGGTTGGGACGCTCGTGGAGGACGAAATCCTCCTGGCGATCCCGTTTGCGCCGAGGCACGAGCAATGCTCGGGCAGCGGCGCGGAAGATGGCGGGCAAAAGGCTTCGCCGTTTGCGAACTTGCGCGGATTGCTCGATCGGGGCGGCCGGGCCGGAAATTGACGAAAGGAGTTTTATCATGGCAGTCCAGCAGAACAAGAAGTCCCCGTCCAAGCGCGGCATGCATCGCGCGCACGACTTTCTGACGAGCCCCTCGCTCGCGGTCGAGCCGACCACGGGCGAAACCCACCGTCGCCATCACATCAGCGCCACCGGTTTCTACCGGGGCAAGAAGGTCATCAAAGGCAAGGACGAATAGTCCCCGGCCACATACCGGCCGTCCACGGCGGCCGTTCCGGATCCGGCATGGACATTACGGTTGCCATCGATTGCATGGGGGGCGACCACGGCCCGCATGTCACCGTTCCCGCGGCACTCGCCTTCCAGAAGCGCACCCCTGGGGTCGACCTGGTGCTGGTCGGGCTTCAGGATGCAATCACCGCTGAACTGACGGCGCACAAAGCCGCCGTCGGCACGCGCCTTCGCGTGCACCATGCGTCGGAAGTCGTGACCATGGACGAGTCCGCCGCGAGCGCATTGCGCGGCAAGAAGGACTCCTCGATGCGGGTTGCAGTCAACCTCGTTAAGGCCGGCGAGGCGCACGCCTGCATCAGTGCGGGCAATACGGGCGCGCTGATGGCCGTCTCTCGCTTCGTGTTGAAAACCCTGCCAGGCATCGACCGGCCTGCAATCTGCAGCGTCCTCCCGACCATGCGCGGGCGCGTTTATGTTCTCGACCTCGGCGCGAACGTCGATTGCGGACCGGAGAACCTCCTTCAGTTCGGCATCATGGGCGCGAGCCTGGTCGCGGCAGTCGAGCACAACGAGACACCGTCGGTCGGTCTTCTCAACATCGGTGTCGAAGACATCAAGGGCAACGACCTGGTCAAGCGCGCCGCCGAGCTGCTGCGCGACAGCGGCCTCAATTTCTACGGCAACGTCGAAGGCGACGACATCTACAAGGGGACGACCGACGTGGTCGTGTGTGACGGGTTCGTCGGCAATGTCGCGCTCAAGTGCTCGGAAGGTGTCGCGCAGATGATTGCGTCATTCCTGCGCGAGGAATTCAAGCGCAACGCATTCTCGAAAATGGCGGCGATCGTCGCGCTGCCGGTGATCAACGCGTTTCGCAAGCGCATGGATCACCGCCGCTATAATGGCGCGAGCCTTCTCGGCCTGAAAGGGATCGTCATCAAGAGCCATGGTTCGGCCGACGCTTTCGCTTTCGAACAGGCCCTGGAGCGCGCCGTGGAGGAAGTCAGGAACGGGGTGCCCAAACGCATCTCACAACGAATGGCTTTGCTACATCCGCCCAAAGCAGCCTGAATGATCTATTCGCGCATTGCCGGAACCGGCAGCTATCTTCCGCCCCGGGTCGTCACCAACGCCGAATTCGCCGAGCGACTCGAGACGAGCGACCAGTGGATCCGCGAGAGAACGGGCATCGCCCAGCGTCACATTGCCGAGGATACGCAGGCGTCGAGCGACCTTGCCCTCGAGGCCTGCCGCGCGGCAATGCAGGCTGCGGGCGCCAAGGAAGACGAGGTCGACCTCATCGTTGTGGCAACCTCGACCCCTGATTTTATTTTTCCCAGCACAGCCTGCCTGCTGCAGGCCAAGCTCGGGATCAGGGATTGCGCGGCTTTCGACGTGCAGGCCGTCTGCAGCGGATTCGTCTACGGGCTCGCGATTGCGGACAAGTTCATCAAGTCCGGCCAGCACAAATGCGCGCTGGTCGTGGGCGCTGAAGTCTTCTCCCGGATCCTCGACTGGAACGATCGAGGCACCTGCGTGCTTTTTGGCGATGGGGCGGGGGCCGTGGTGCTGCGCGCGTCGGATTCGCCGGGCATCCATTCGAGCGTTTTGCGCGCCGACGGTCGCCATGCCGGGATCCTTTGCGTCCCCGGCAACGTGAGCAACGGCAAGATCATCGGCTCGCCTTTCCTCCAGATGGCCGGCAACCAGGTCTTCAAGTTTGCCGTCAAGGTCCTCGATGAAGTCGGCCGGGAAACGCTTGCCGCAGCCGGAGCGAGCATTGACGAGGTCGATTGGCTGATCCCGCACCAGGCTAACGTCCGGATCCTCGAGGCGACCGCGCGCAAGCTCGGCCTGCCTTTGGAGAAGGTCGTCCTCACGGTCGACCACCACGGCAACACGTCTGCGGCTTCGATCCCGCTGGCGCTGGATGAGTATGTCCGCGCGGGCAGGATTCTTCCGGGTCATCGCCTGCTCATGGAAGGCGTCGGCGGCGGATTCACGTGGGGCGCGGTCTACGCGACCTTTTAGGGGGAATCCATTAGATGAAACTCGCAATGGTGTTTCCCGGCCAGGGCTCGCAATCCGTCGGCATGCTGCGTGCGTACGACGGGTTGCCGGGCATCGAGGCCGTCCGGGGTGAAGCGGCGGCGGCGCTTGGTGAGGATTTTCTCGAGCTCCTCGACGAAGGCCCGGCGGATGCGCTCGGCCTCACGGTCAACACCCAGCCTGCGATGGTGACGGCGGGATACGCGGCCTACCGCGCATGGATCGGACTTGGCGGTCCCAGGCCCGAGGTCGTCGCCGGGCACAGCCTCGGTGAGTACACGGCGCTGGTGGCTGCGCAGGCCCTTACGTTTGCGGAGTGTCTTGCGCTGGTGCGGCACCGTGCGGAGGCGATGCAGAAGGCGGTCCCGGCCGGTGAGGGCGCCATGGCAGCGATCCTGAACCTGGACGATGCAGTCGTGCGCGCCGCATGCGAGGAAGCCGCTCAGGGCGAAGTCGTGCAGGCGGTGAATTTCAACGGCCCCGGACAGGTGGTGATCGCGGGCAACAAGAACGCCGTCGCCCGCGCGATGGAGGCCTGCAAGGCGAAAGGCGCCAAGCGCGCAGTTCTGCTGCCGGTAAGCGCGCCGTTCCACTCGAGCCTCATGCAGCCGGCCGCGGATGCACTGAAGGCCTACCTTGCCGGAGTGAACATGAAGGCCACGTCGATCGCCGTCATCAATAACGTCGATGTTGCGGTGAAGTCGGAGCCGGCGTCGATCAAGGACGCGCTGGTGAGGCAGGCTGCATCGCCAGTGCGCTGGGTCGAGATCGTTACGAAGATGGCCGAATCGGGCGTCACGCATATCGTCGAATGCGGACCCGGCAAGGTGCTTGCGGGTCTTGCCAGGCGAATCGACCCGGGCCTGCGGGGATTCGCCATTGCCGATCGCGCTTCGCTCGAGCAGGCGTTGTCGACGGTGAGGGGCGCATGAGCGCGCTGGCCGGCAAGGTCGCACTCGTCACCGGCGCGTCGCGGGGCATCGGTCGTGCAATCGCCGTGGCGCTCGCGAAAGAATCGGCGACGGTAGTGGGCACGGCGACCAGCGACGAGGGGGCAAAGGCGATTGGCGAGGCACTCGCATCCGCCGGCGGCGCAGGCCGCAAGCTCGACGTGCGCGATGCCGCCCAGTGCGACGCAATCATTGCATCGATCTCGAAGGAATTCGGCGACATCGCGATCCTCGTCAACAACGCAGCCATCGTGCGCGACAACCTCGGCCTGCGCATGAAGGACGAGGAATGGGACGAGGTCATCCAGACCAACCTGCGTTCCGTGTTCAAGCTTTCGCGCGGCGTGCTGCGCGGGATGATGAAGGCGCGCTGGGGGCGAATCATCAGCATCACCTCGGTCGTCGGCGCCGCCGGCAACGCGGGACAGATGAACTACGCCGCGGCCAAGGCGGGCGTGGTCGGCATGAGCAAATCGCTGGCCCGGGAGATCGGCAGCCGCAACATCACCGTCAATTGCGTGGCGCCGGGCTTCATCGACACCGACATGACTCGCGCGCTTTCGGAGGAACAGAAAAGCGCGCTGCTCGGACAGATTCCCCTGGCCCGCCTCGGAGCGCCCGAAGATGTGGCCGCCGCGGTTTCATTCCTGGCATCGCCGGCCGCGGGCTATATCACAGGATCAGTCCTGCATGTCAACGGCGGCATGTACATGGCCTAGATTTGTTTTCCGCCGCGTTCAGCCCGGGGCGGACCTTTTGGTAAAATGCGCGCACTTGAGCTTGGCCCAACCGGTAAGGAGCAGGACATGGATAACATCGAACAACGCGTAAGAAAAATCATCGCCGAGCAGCTTGGCGTAAACGAAGCCGAGATCAAGAACGAATCGTCCTTCGTGGACGACCTTGGCGCGGACTCGCTCGACACGGTCGAGCTGGTCATGGCGCTCGAAGAGGAATTCGAGACCGAGATCCCGGACGAGGAAGCCGAGAAGATCACCACCGTCCAGCAGGCCATCGACTTCGTCCAGGCCCGGCAGAAGGCCTAGCCCCCACGCTCATTTCCAGCGGAGCCAGTTTGACACGCCGCAGAGTCGTAATCACGGGATTGGGCGTGGTCAGTCCCGTCGGCAATACCGTCCCTGTCGTATGGGACAACCTGGTCGCCGGCAAGTCCGGAATCACGCGCGTCACCCGTTTCGATCCGTCGCGGATCACCTCGCAGATTGCCGGCGAGGTCAAGGGATTCGACGTGACCGAGTACATTTCGAGCAAGGAAGCGCGCCGGATGGACACGTTCATCCACTACGGCATGGCCGCGGGACTGCAGGCGTGGAAAGACTCCGGCATCGAGATGGGGGCGGAAGACCCCGAGCGGGCCGGCATCAATTTCGGCTCGGGCATCGGCGGCCTGCCGATGATCGAGAGCACGCACAGCGAGCTGCTCAAGAACGGCCCGCGCCGGATCTCGCCGTTCTTCATTCCGAGCACCATCATCAACATGATCGCGGGCAACCTTTCGATCATGCTCGGCACCAAGGGCCCCAACCTGGCCATCGTCACTGCGTGCACGACTTCGACGCATTGCATCGGCGAGGCGGCCAAGTCGATCCGCTATGGCGAGGCCGAAATAATGATCGCGGGCGGTGCCGAGGCGACAGTCACCGAACTTGCGATGGGCGGATTCGCCTCGGCTCGAGCGCTTTCCACTCGAAATGACGTGCCTGAAGCAGCCAGCCGCCCCTGGGACAGGGATCGCGACGGCTTCGTGCTCGGCGAGGGTGCGGGCGCAGTAGTGCTCGAGGAGTATGAGCATGCCAAGGCACGCGGCGCGCGAATCTATTGCGAGCTCGCAGGCTACGGCGTGAGCTCCGACGCCTTTCACATAACTGCGCCCGCCGAGGATGGCGATGGCGCATTCCGCTGCATGCGCAACGCGCTGCGCGACGCGGGCATCAACACCGATGCCATCGACTACATCAATGCGCACGGGACGTCCACGCCTCTGGGCGACATTGCGGAGACGATGGCGGTCAAGAAGCTGATGGGCGACCGGGCAAAGAAGGTCGCGGTCAATTCCACCAAATCGATGACCGGGCACCTGCTGGGCGCCGCGGGGGGCATCGAGGCGATCGCGAGCGTCCTCGCGATTCGCGACCAGGTATCGCCGCCGACCATCAATCTCGACAATCCCGATCCGCGGTGCGACCTCGACTACGTGCCTAATACTGCTCGCAAGATGAAAATCGGCACCGCCCTGTCGAACTCGTTTGGGTTTGGCGGCACCAACGGCACCTTGATATTCACCCGCCTTTGAGCGGACGGCCGTTGCGCCTGGAAATTCGCGCATCCCCGGTCTTGACAGTGCTTACGGCGGCCGTGCATCTCGCCGCAGGAGCGATCCTCTGGGCTGCGCTTCCTCACCCGGCAGGGGTGGGCGTTGCCGGACTGGCGATCCTGCTTTCGATCATGGCCGTGCGTAACCGCACCCTGCTTTGGGGCTCGTGCGCAATCGTCGCGCTCGAACTTGGCCGCGACGGCCAATTAGTGGCTACTTTGCGCAGTGGCCGGGAAATCCAGGTTCAGGTTGCTGCAAGGCGGTATGTAAGCCGCTGGCTGGTCGTTCTCGTCCTCGAGCGTTCAACCCTGGGGAATCGCACTGTGCTGATCGCCCGGGATATGCTTGCGGACGGGGAGTTCAGGCACCTGCGCCTGTGGTCGCTATGGGATGCGCTCCCGGCGCGCCCTCCGGCGTGCCTTCCCCAGGACGCGTAGCGTCGAACTATTTCCCCGGAAACCTGTCTGTGCCACATACGCATTATTTGATCCTCAAGCGTGACCCGTCGGGCGGAGCAGCCTGGCGATGAGTGATCGCGAAATTGATCAGGAGCTGGTTGAGCGTGCCCAGCGGGGCGACAAGCAGGCTTTCGGGCTGCTGGTAGAGAAGTACCAGCGCAAGCTTGCCAGGTTGTTGTCCCGGTTCGTGCGGGATCCGGCCGAGGTGGAGGATGTGACCCAGGAAGCTTTTATCAAGGCGTATCGCGCGTTGCCGAAGTTCCGCGGCGACAGCGCGTTCTACACATGGCTGTACAGGATTGGCATCAATACCGCAAAAAACTACCTGATGGCCGCGGGCCGCAGGGCGCCGACTTCGACGGGGGTGGATGCCGAAGAAGCCGAGAGCCTGGACGAAGGCGAGCAGCTGCGGGACATCAATACGCCGGAAAGCCTGCTCCTGAGCCGCGAGATCGGCGACACGGTCAACAGAACCATGGAATCCCTGCCCGAGGAATTGCGCACAGCCATCCAGCTCCGCGAAATCGAAGGCATGAGCTACGAGGACATTGCACAGATAATGAATTGCCCGATCGGGACCGTGCGCTCGCGGATATTCCGCGCGCGTGAAGCGATAGCCGATCAGCTGAAGCCGTTGCTGGATACCGGCGACGACAGGAGATGGTGACATCATGAAAGACAGGATTTCGGCACTGATGGACGGCGAACTCGCCGAGGGCGAGGTCGATGCGCCCATAGGCGCCTTGCGCCAGGGAGGAGAGGCCCTCGAGACCTGGAGGTGCTATCACCTCATCACCGACTCGCTCAAGGAGAATCCGATGCTCTCGAGCGGATTCTCGGCGCGCTTTGCCGAGCGCCTGGCCAAGGAGCCGACGATCCTCGCGCCGGCCGCCATCCCGCCGCGGGCCAAGAAAAGCCGCACATGGATTCCCCTGTCGGCAGCAGCAAGCATCGCGGCGGTCGCCGTGGTCGGCTCGATGGCCCCGCAATTTTTCGACTCCCAGGTGCAAACGGTGGCCGGCAGGGCGCCCGAGCGGGCCAAGCCTGCGGTCGTGACCGTGGTGCCGATGCCTGGCGCAGTCAACGATTACCTGCTCGCGCACCAGAATTATTCGCCGCGCAGCACGCTTCAGGGCGTCGCCCCGTACGTGCGCACGGTGTCCGATTCCGCGCGACCGCGTTGAGTCGCGAATGAGGGTGCTGGCTTTCCTGTTGATGCTGGCGCCCGGCCTGGCGTTTTCGCAGCCGCAACTGCAACCGCAGCAGGATGCGGCCGCCTGGCTTAAGAGGATCTACCAGGCCTCGCAGAAGCTCAGCTACTCCGGCACTTTCGTATACCGGCAGGGCGACCGCAGCGAATCCTCGCGCATCACGCGGATCGTCGATGCGCGCACCGATATCGAAAAACTCGAAGCCCTCGACGGCGTGCGCCGCGAGATCGTGCGTAACGGCGACGAGGTCAAGTGCTACCTGCCGGACATCAAGGTCGTCAAGGTTGACCGGCGCTCGAAGCATCCGACTTTCCCTGCGCTGCTCCCGGCGCAGAATGCGGCCCTGTCGGAGCAATACGTGGTGAGCAAAGAGGAGACAGCGCGCATCGCGGGCTTCGACTGCCAGGCGATCTCGCTCAAGCCCAAGGATGAATACCGCTACGGATACAAGCTGTGGGCGGACATCTCCACCGGCATGCTGCTCAAGGCCCGCATCGTGAACGAGCGCGGCGAAGCGGTGGAGGAGTTCACGTTCACCCAGTTGAACATCGGCGGCAACATCGACAAGGAAGCGGTGAAGTCGTCGTTCTCCGGCGAGAGCAGGCAATGGAGGGTGGAAAACGCAGGGGTGGTCAAGGCGGACCTCGCCAGGAGCGGGTGGACCGTCAACGCCGGCATTCCCGGCTTTCATAAAGTCGTCGAGATCAACCGGCAGCTCGGGCACTCGCAGAAAGTCAGCCAGATCGTTTACTCCGACGGGCTGGCCGCGGTCTCGGTCTTCATCGAACCGATCGAGCTTCGGCAAGAGCCGGTCCGCAAGGGCTTGTCGAGCATGGGCGCGGTAAATATCTATACCCGCGAGCTCGCCAACCATGTGGTCACAGTCGTCGGCGAAGCGCCGGCGAAGACGGTGCAGCAGATCGGGGACACGGTCGAATACCGTCCGAAATGATTCAGGAACCGAGGCAAGGGGAAAACGAATGATGCGCGTACTCAGAATCGCGATGGCTTGCTTGGCGCTGCTCGCGACCGGGCCGCTCCAGGCGCAAGGCCGCGAGCTGCCCGATTTCACCGAGCTCGTCGAGCGCCATGGCCCGGCGGTCGTCAACATCAGCACGACCCAGACCACTCGCCGGTCCACCACGCCAAACGTTCCGCAGATGCCGGAACTTGACGAGAACGACCCCTTCTACGATTTTTTCCGCCGATTCATTCCCCGCCAGCCGCCCGGTCAGGGGCAAGGGCCGGCGCCGCGCCAGCCGGAGAGCCGCTCCCTGGGCTCGGGTTTCATCATCAGCGCCGACGGCTACATCCTCACCAACGCGCACGTGGTGGAGAGCGCGGACGAGATCAACGTGCGCCTCACCGACAAGCGCGAATTCAAGGCAAAGGTCATCGGCGCGGACAAGCGCACCGACGTGGCCCTGATCAAGATCGAGGCGACCCAGCTTCCGGTGGTGCGCATGGGCGACCCGATGAAACTCAAGGTCGGCGAATGGGTGCTGGCCATCGGCTCGCCCTTCGGATTCGACAACACCGTCACCGCGGGCATCGTGAGCGCCAAGGGGAGGTCACTGCCGCAGGAGAATTTCGTCCCGTTCATCCAGACGGATGTGGCGATCAACCCCGGCAATTCGGGCGGGCCGCTTTTCAACATGCGCGGCGAAGTCGTCGGCATCAATTCGCAGATCTACAGCCGCACAGGCGGCTTCATGGGGCTGTCGTTCGCCATCCCAATCGACGTTGCACTGGATATCCAGAACCAGCTGCGCGCAAAAGGCCGCGTGTCCCGCGGCCGGATCGGCGTGGTCATCCAGGAAGTCACGCGCGAGCTGGCCGATTCGTTCGGCCTGCCCAGGCCCATCGGCGCCCTGGTCAACCAGGTGGAGAAGGGGAGCCCGGCGGACAAGGCGGGCATCGAAGCGGCCGACATCATCGTCAAGTTCGACGGCAGGCAGATCGAATCCTCCAGCGACCTGCCGCGTATTGTCGGCTCGACGCGGCCCGGCGCGCAGGCCTCCGTGCAGGTGCTGCGCAAGGGCGCCACGAAGGACGTGACCCTCACGGTTGGCGAATTGCCGGAAGACAGGCTGGCCTCGCGCGAACCGCCCAAGAGCGCAAAACCAGCGGAAGTCGCAGCGAACCGCCTCGGGCTCGTGGTCACCGAGCTCACGGCCGACCAGAAGAAGGATTTCAAGCTGCCGGGCGGGCTTTTCGTGGGCGAGGTCAAGCCCGATGTCAGGGGCGATTTCCGCCGCGGCGACGTCCTGCTGACGCTCGTTCACCGGGGGCAGCAGACCGAGCTCAAGTCGGTCGACCAGCTCAACAAGGTGCTTGCCGGTCTGGACAAAGGCGCCACGATCACGCTTCACGTGCGGCGGGGCGATTCCGCCGCGTTCGTGACGGTCAGCGGCCTCGCCGACAAGGGCTGAGGTTCGCGTTGGCTGAGCGCCTGACGCTGTACGGGCGCTCCTACTGCCATCTTTGCGAAGACATGGCTGTGGCCCTCAGGGCGCTGCAGGCGTCGATGGATTTCAGCTTCGAGGTCGTCGACGTCGATGCCGACGCGGCGATCGAAGAACGCTATGGCGAGCTGGTGCCCGTGCTCACCGACGCGCAGGGGCTTGAAATCTGCCATTACTTCCTCGACCTGGCCGCTTTGCAGGCCCGCCTTGCGGTAAAATGACAGACGTTCCCAGAAGGGTGTGCCGATGAAAATTCGGGCGCCCTTTTTCTTTATCCATGTCCCAAGACCACATCCGCAACTTCTCGATCATTGCGCACATCGACCACGGCAAGTCGACGCTCGCTGACAGGTTTATCCAGTACTGCGGCGGGCTGTCGGACAGGGAGATGGAAGCGCAGGTGCTCGACTCCATGGACCTGGAGCGGGAGAGGGGCATCACGATCAAGGCCCAGACCGCCGCGCTGCGCTACAAGGCGCGAAACGGCGAGATCTACGAGATGAACCTGATCGACACGCCGGGCCACGTCGACTTTTCCTATGAGGTCAGCCGGTCGCTGGCGGCCTGCGAAGGCGCATTGCTCGTCGTGGACGCATCCCAGGGCGTAGAGGCGCAGACAGTCGCAAACTGCTATACGGCGATCGAGCAGGGCGTCGAAGTCATCCCGGTCCTCAACAAGATAGACCTTCCGTCCGCCAATCCGGAACAGGCGATCAGCGAGATCGAGGACGTGATCGGCATCGACGCAAAGGATGCGATCCACGCAAGCGCAAAGAACGGGATCGGGATCCAGGACATCCTCGAGTCGGTCATCGAGCGCGTGCCGCCGCCCGGAGGGCGGCGCGACTCGCAGCTCAAGGCGCTGATCATCGATTCATGGTTCGACAACTATGTCGGCGTGGTCATGCTCGTCCGGGTCGTCGATGGCAGCTTCAAGCCCAAGGACAAGCTCCTGCTGATGAGCACCGGCCTCACGTACCTGTGCGAGCAGGTCGGCGTGTTCACGCCCAAATCGCAATCGCGCGACAGTCTCTCGGCAGGCGAGGTCGGCTTCGTCGTGGCGGGTATCAAGGAGCTGAGGGCGGCAAAGGTCGGCGACACCGTAACCCTCGCCGACAAGCGCGCGACCGAGTCCCTGCCCGGGTTCAAGGAGGTCAAGCCGCAGGTGTTTGCAGGGTTGTACCCGGTCGAAGCCAACCAGTACGAGAACCTTCGCGAAGCGCTGGAAAAGCTGCACCTGAACGATTCCTCTCTGCAGTACGAGCCCGAGGTTTCGCAGGCGCTGGGTTTCGGCTTTCGTTGCGGGTTCCTCGGCCTTCTGCACATGGACATCGTCCAGGAGCGCCTGGAACGCGAATACGACATGCAGCTCGTGACCACTGCGCCGACGGTCGTGTACGAGGTCGAGGAGCGTGACGGTGCGATCGAGCTCATCCAGAACCCGGCCAAGATGCCGGATCCCTCCAAGATCGCCGAGATCCGCGAGCCGATCATCTCGGTCACCATCTTCACGCCGCAGGAATATGTCGGCGCGGTGATAACGCTCTGCACGCAGAAGCGCGGCGTGCAGGAGAACATGCAGTACACGGCCCGGCACGTGGTGCTGAAGTACGACCTGCCGTTGTCGGAAGTCGTGCTCGACTTCTTCGACAAGCTCAAATCGCTTACTCGCGGCTACGGTTCGCTCGATTACGAATTCAAGGAATACCGGGCCGCGGACATGGTGAAGCTCGACGTGCTCATCAACGGCGAGCGCGTGGACGCGCTCTCGGTGATGGTCCATCGCGCAAATTCCCAGTACCGGGGGCGCGACCTCGTCAGCCGCCTGCGCAGGCTGATTCCGAGGCAGATGTTCGACGTGGCCATCCAGGCGGCGATCGGCGCCCACATCGTTGCCCGTGAAAACGTCAAAGCGCTGCGCAAGAACGTGCTCGCCAAGTGCTACGGCGGGGACATCAGCCGCAAGAAGAAGCTCCTCGAGAAGCAAAAAGAAGGCAAGCGGCGAATGAAGCAGGTCGGCTCGGTCGAGATCCCTCAGGAAGCCTTTCTTGCCGTGCTCCAGATGGATGACAAGTAGAGGTCGATGTGAGCTTTGCCCTGTTCCTGCTGCTGCTTCTCGTCGTTACCGGCCTGGTCTGCCTCGTCGATCTCCTGTGGTTGCGCAAGAAACGGGCAACCGAGGCGAAAGAGCCTTGGTGGGTCGAATATTCGGTCAGCTTCTTTCCGGTCATCCTGATCGTTTTCCTGCTGCGCTCGTTCCTCTTCGAGCCGTTCAAGATCCCCTCGGGCTCGATGATCCCGACCCTGCTCATCGGCGATTTCATCCTCGTGAACAAGTTCACGTATGGCATCCGGCTGCCCGTCATCAACAAGAAGATCGTCGACCTCGGGATCCCTGAGCGCGGGGACGTCATGGTGTTCCGCTACCCGGACGACCCCTCGCTCGACTACATCAAGCGCGTAATGGCCCTTCCGGGCGACCGCATCGAGTACAAGAACAAGCGGGTTTCGGTAAACGGCAAGCTCCTGCCGGTGAAGCAGCTCGATGACTACCTTTCGCGTGAGCGCATGCAGTTTTCGCGCCGTTTCGTCGAGACGGCCGGAAAGCGCGAGCACGAAATCCTGCTCGAGGACGACGCGCCTTCGTTTGCCCCGCAGGGCGGCCGGCCGTTTCCGCACTCGGGCAATTGCACTTACAATACGTCCGGCCTTTCCTGCACCGTTCCGCCCGGCCACTATTTCGTGATGGGCGACAACCGGGACAATTCGAGCGACAGCCGGGTATGGGGTTTCGTGCCCGACGAGAACATCGTAGGCAAGGCGTTTTTCATCTGGCTCAACCTGAACGAGCTCGGGCGTTTCGGCTCATTCAGATAGCGGGAAGCATCAACAAGGGATTCGGGGAGATTTTCATGCGCAACAAGCAAACCGGCGTCAGCCTCAGCGGCCTGATCATTGTTTTCGTAATCCTGATTTTCGTGGCCCTGCTCGGAATGAAGGTCGGCCCCGCCGTGGGCGAGTTCTTCACTGCGAAAAAGCACATCAAGGCCATCGCGCAGGAAAAGCGCAATGCCAGCGTGGCCGAGATCCGCAAGTCCTGGGATCAGCGCACGATGATCGACGAGATCAAGACCATCTCCGCAAGCGACCTCGAGATCACCAAGGACGGCGGGGATGTGGTCATCTCCTTCGCCTACAAGAAGGAAGTGCCGCTCTTCGCCAACATCGGACTGTACATCGACTTCGCCGCGAACTCGAAAGAGTGAGCCCGACGCATCCCCGGTGGCGCGCCCCCCGCTTCTAGACAAGCGCATCGCTTACCAGTTCAAGAGCGGTGCGTTGCGCGAACAGGCGCTCACCCACCGCAGCTTCGGCTCGCCGCACAACGAGCGGCTCGAGTTCCTCGGCGACGGAGTCCTCAATTGCGTTGTGGCCGAGGAGCTCTACAGCCGGTTTCCCACGCTATCCGAAGGCCAGCTCTCGCGGCTGCGGGCCAACCTCGTGCGCAAGGATTCGCTCTCTGGCATCGCCCAAGGGCTCGGGCTCTCCGAATTCCTGCGCCTTGGCGAAGGCGAGCTCGCCAATGGGGGCGGAACGCGTCCTTCCATGCTCGCCGATGCGCTCGAAGCAGTGTACGGGGCAATGTTGCTGGATGGCGGCTACACAGCGGTGCGAGACTCGATTCGCCATACGTTCGACGCCGAGTTCGCCCGGCTCGACCCGGCCAAGCCGGCCAAGGATGCCAAGACGCTGCTGCAGGAGCACCTGCAGGCGCACCAGCACAAGCTTCCCACCTACCGCGTGGTTGCAACCAAAGGCGCCGCCCACAGTCAGACCTTCGAGGTGGAGTGCGTGGTCGATGAGTTGAAGCTGTCCGCCTCGGGCAGCGGAAGCACGCGGCGCATCGCGGAGCAGAATGCAGCGGGGAAGATCCTCAAGCAGATCGATCGATGACAAGCGCAACCAAAGACAAGGATTTCCGCTGCGGCACCATCAGCATTGCCGGTCGCCCGAACACGGGCAAGTCGAGCCTGCTGAACCGCTTCGTCGGGCAGAAGCTTTCCATCGTCTCGCGCAAAGCGCAGACGACGCGGCACCTGGTGCGCGGCATCCTGACAACGCCTGATTGCCAGTACGTGTTCGTCGACTCGCCCGGCTTCCAGACCCTGCATAACAATGTCCTGAACAAGACGCTCAACCGGCGGGCGACCGAGGCCGCGCGCGACTCCGACGTGGCCCTGTGGGTGATCGAGGCCCCCCGGATCCTCGAGCCCGACCGCAACCTGCTCGCCAGGATTCCCGCCGGCCGCAAGGTGATCGCGGTTGCGAACAAGCTCGACATGGTGAAGGAGCGCGAACGCCTGCTGCCTTTCCTCGACAATGTGTCCAAGGAGCGCGCATTCCACGCGATCGTCCCGGTCAGCGCGAAGTCGGGCAAGAACGTGGAGGAGCTCCTGCGCGTGATCCGCGAGGCGCTGCCGAAAGGCGAGCCGATGTACCCGGAGGACCAGCTCACCGACCGCGACGAGCGCTTTTTCGCTTCCGAGCTCGTGCGCGAGAAACTCTTCCGCGAGCTCGGCGAGGAGCTGCCCTACAGCTGCGAAGTGGCCATTGACAGTTTCAAGGAGGAGGGCGCCCTGCGCCGCATCGAGGCGACGATCTGGGTGGACCGCGAGAGCCACAAGCCGATCGTCATCGGCGACAAGGGCGAGAGGCTCAAGCGCATCGGCACCGCGGCGCGCAAGGACATGGAGCAGCTTTTCGACGGCAAGGTCTACCTCGGCCTGTGGGTCAAGGTGAAGCGCGGGTGGACCGAGGACGCGCGCGCGCTTCGCACGTTCGGCTACACCTGAGGCGGCGATGGTCCAGTCCCGGCGCAGGATCGAGCACGAGCCCGCGTATGTCCTCCACAGCTATCCGTACAAGGAAACCAGCCTCATCGTCGAAGCATTCTCGAGGCGGCTGGGAAGGGTCGCGCTGATTGCCAAAGGGGCGCGGCGGCCGCGCTCGGCGCTGCGCGGCGTGCTGCACGCTTTCCAGCCGTTGCGGCTTTCCTGGGGTGGCTCGGGCGAGCTGAACACGCTGATGAGCGCCGAATGGCAGGGTGGATTGCCTTTCCTGAGCGGATTCGGCCTGATGTGCGGCTTCTACGTAAACGAACTGATCCTGCGGCTGCTGCCTCGCGACGATTCCCACGAGAAGCTGTTCGATGCGTACTCCATGAGCCTCGAGCGGCTTGGACGGGGCGAACCAACCGCCGGAGTGCTGCGTGGATTCGAGAAGCGCCTGCTGGCCGAGCTCGGCTACGCCATGCTCCTGGATCGCGACGCCGAAAGCGGCGCGGCCATCGACCCGTCCATGCATTATCTGTACGATCCCGAGCGAGGGCCGATTCCTGCCAGTGGGGAAGGCCCTGCCGGGGAGCATGCCGCCAGCGAGATGGTTGTGCGCGGAAGCACGCTGCTCGACCTCGAGCGGGATGATTTCAGCAGCGGCCAGACAATGAAGCAGGCGCGCGGGTTGATGCGGGCGCTGATCAGCCATCGCCTGCACGGGCAGACCCTGCATACGCGCAGCGTTCTCTTGGAGCTTCAGGACCTATGATCGAACTCGGCGTCAACGTCGATCACGTCGCCACCGTACGGCAGGCGAGGCGCACCTACGACCCGGATCCCGTGTGGGCTGCGGTCGAAGCGCATCTCGGCGGTGCCGACGGCATCACGGTCCACCTGCGCGAGGATCGAAGGCATATCCAGGACGAGGACGTGCGGCGGCTGCGCGAGCTCACGCACATCAAGCTCAACCTCGAAATGGCGGCCACCACGGAAATGGTCGGCATCGCGTGCGCCATCAAGCCCGAGATGGCGATGCTGGTGCCCGAAGGCCGCCACGAGATCACGACCGAAGGCGGGCTGGACATCGTTTCGCAGGAGTCCGCGCTCAAGGAAGCCGTCGCACGCATCGCCGGGGCCGGGATCATGGTTTCGGTCTTCATCGACCCGGATCCGCGCCAGATCGAGGCTGCCAGCCGCATCGGCGCGCGGGTCTGCGAAGTCCATACCGGGCCATACGCGCACGTGTTTCACTCGCAGGGCCGCGATGCCGAGGGCCCGGCGGTGGTGGCCGAGATCGAAAAGCTCGCCCTCGCCGGCAAGGCCATCCGCGACCTCGGCATGCGGTTCAATGCAGGGCACGCGCTCAACTACTTCAACGTCGAGCCCGTGGCGCGCCTGCAGGGCATCCGCGAGCTGCATATCGGCCACGCCATCGTGAGCCGCGCAATCTACGTCGGGATGCGCGAAGCCGTGCGCGAGATGAAGCGCCTCATGACCGAGGCGCGGTTCGGGCTCGGGCGATGATCTACGGCGTGGGCACCGACATCATCGAGATCCCCCGCATCGCCGCGGCGCTCGAAAGGTTCGGCGAGAAGTTTGCACGCCGCATTCTTTGCGAGCCCGAACTCACGCGTTTCGCGACTCACCGCCTGCCCGCAGCCTTCCTTGCCAAGCGTTTTGCGGCCAAGGAGGCCTTCACCAAGGCCCTCGGCACCGGAATCCACGCACCGGCCAACTGGCACGGCGTATGGGTGGCAAACCTGCGCTCGGGGAAGCCGACCCTGCAATTCACCGATGCGCTGCAGGCGATGCTCGATGCCCGCGGCGTCGCGCGTGCACATGTTTCGCTGACCGATGAACGGGGCCTTGCGAGCGCCACCGTGATCCTGGAGACCCAATGACCCAAACCCTCCCGCTCGGCCCGGTAATGGCCGACGTAGCGGGCCTGAGCCTCGCAGACGATGAGCGCATAAGGTTGTGCCACCCGCTCGTCGGCGCAGTCATCCTGTTCGGACGCAACTTCGAGAGTCCCGCACAGGTCAAGGCGCTGACCGCGGAGATCCGCGGACTGCGGACCCCCGAGCTGCTGGTCTGCGTGGATCACGAAGGCGGTCGCGTGCAGCGCTTTCGTACGGGGTTCACCGCCATTCCCCCGATGCGAAAGATCGGCCAGCTCTGGGACAGCGACCGCGCCGCTGCGATTCGCTCGGCCGAAAGCACCGGTCACGCGATCGGTGCCGAGCTCGGCGAACATGGCGTCGACTTCAGCTTCACCCCGGTGCTCGACCTCGACTATGGCGCGAGCTCAGTCATCGGGGACCGCTCGTTCCATGCGTCGCCCGAGGCCGTCGGCGCGTTGGGCGCGGCTCTCGTGCGCGGACTGCATTCGGCCGGCATGGGGGCCGTGGGAAAGCATTTTCCCGGCCACGGCTACGCCTCGGCGGACTCGCACGTGGCAATTCCGACAGACGATCGCCCGCTCGAGGAGATCATTGAGACCGACGTGGCGCCGTATCGGCCAGTGATCGCGGCAGGCCTCGCCGGCATCATGCCGGCGCATGTGATTTACACGAACGTGGATCCAAAGCCCGCCGGGTTTTCCGGCTTCTGGCTCAAGGAGGTCCTGCGCAAGCAACTCGGCTTCGATGGCGTCATCTTCAGCGATGACCTCAGCATGGAAGGCGCGAGCGTCGCGGGCGACATGGTGGCGCGGGCCCAGTCCGCGCTGGATGCCGGATGCGACGTGGTGCTGGTCTGCAATGCCCCCGCCGCCGCGGACGACCTGCTGGCGCGCCTGCCGCAGAAGAACTACGACACGTCCAGACTCGCGCGCATCCGCTGGGACCGTGCGCGAGCCGTCAGCCTGGGTTCGGAGAGCTATCGTGCCGCCCTCAAGGACGTAGCCGGGCTGGCCTGAAGCCCGGTGGTGCGACGAACGCCGGCATGAGCGCACAGTTCGATTCGAAGGCGTTTGTCGCCGGGCTCCCGAACCTGCCGGGTGTCTACCGGATGCTCGGCCCCTCGGGGGATGTTCTCTACGTAGGCAAGGCGCGCGACCTCAGGAAGCGCGTCTCGAGCTACTTCAACAAGACCCAGCAAAGCCCGCGCATCGGGCTCATGGTGACGCAGATCGCCTCGATTGAGACGACCGTCACGCGCTCCGAGGGCGAGGCGCTGCTGCTCGAAAACAACCTCATCAAGAGCCTCACGCCGCGCTACAACATCCTTTTCCGCGACGACAAGTCCTATCCGTACCTGATGATCACAGGGCATCCCTTTGCGCGCATCGGGTTCCATCGCGGAGGGCAGGAGAAGAAGAACCGGTACTTCGGGCCTTTCCCGCACTCCAATGCGGTGCGTGAAAGCATCCAGCTCCTGCAGCGAGTCTTCCGTTTGCGCACCTGCGAGGATTCGGTGTTCGAGAACCGCTCGCGGCCGTGCCTTCTCCACCAGATCGAACGTTGCTCGGCGCCTTGCACCCGCCTGATCGACAAGGATTCTTACGCGCAGGACGTCCGCAATGCCGAGCTCTTCCTGCTCGGCCGCGAAAACGATGTCATCAACGCGCTGACCACCAAGATGAACGCCTCCGCGCAGGTCGAGCGCTACGAGGAGGCGGCGCAGTTCCGCGACCAGGTGCGGGCCCTCTCGCGCGTGCAGGCGCGCCAGTACGTCGAGTCGGCGGTGGGCGTGGATGCGGACGTCGTAGCCTGCCGTACCGAAGGCGGGATCTCCTGTGTGAACCTGGTGATGATCCGGGCAGGGCGGCATGTAGGGGACCGCAGCTTTTTTCCGCAGAACGCCGATGCCGCGACCGCGGGCGAAGTCATCCTCGCTTTCCTGACCCAGCACTACCTGGAGCAGCCGATCCCGCCGCTGATCCTGGCGAACGCCGACCTCGAAGGCGATGCGCTCGAATCCGCCCTCTCCGAGCAGGCACAGCGCCCGATCCGCCTGCTGACTTCGCCGCAGGGCGAGCGGCGGATCTGGCTCGAGATGGCGGAGAAGAACGCGCTGCTTTCGCTCGCCAACCGCGTGCGCGAGCGCGGCACCCAGGAGGCGCGACTGCTTGCGCTGCGCGAAGCTCTGGGCTTGCCTGAAGCGGCACAGCGCATCGAGTGCTTCGACATCAGCCACACCATGGGCGAGGCGACCGTCGCTTCGTGCGTCGTGTTCGACGGCCACGGCATGCAGAAGTCGGAGTACCGCAGGTTCAACATCCGTGACATCACCCCGGGCGACGACTACGCCGCGATGCGCCAGGTGCTCTCCCGCCGATACGGCCGGCTTACGGCGGAGGGCGCCAGGATGCCCGACCTCATCCTCATCGATGGCGGCAAGGGCCAGGTTTCGCAGGCGCGTTCGGCGCTGGTCGAGCTCGGGCTGAACGACGTCAGCGTGGTCGGCGTCGCAAAGGGCCCCGAACGCAAGCCGGGGCTCGAAGAACTGATCGTCGAAGGCGATGGGCCGCCGGTCACGCTCCCGCCGCAGCATCCGGGATTGCACCTCATCCAGCAGATCCGCGACGAGGCGCACCGCTTCGCGATCGTCGGCCATCGGGCGCGGCGCGGCAAGTCGCGCACCACATCGGAGCTCAACGAGATTCCCGGCATCGGCGACAAGCGCCGCCGCGCCTTGCTCGCGCACTTCGGGGGATTGAAAGGCATCCAGTCCGCCGCGATGGACGACATCATGAAAGTCGAAGGCATCAGCCGCTCGATTGCGCAGCGCATCTATCGCCACCTGCACGGCGAAGCCGAAGAAAAAGCGCGAACAGGGTAGGGAGCCCGGGTTAAAGTCCGAAATGGCCAACATGCCGCGCAACCTTCCAAACTACATCACATGGCTGCGGATCCTCATGATCCCGCTGATCGTGGGCGTGTTCTACGTGCCCGATGCGTGGCTGCACATGGAGAACAAGAACATCGCGGCGACGATCATCTTTGTCTTCGCGGCGATCACTGACTGGCTCGACGGCTACCTGGCGCGGGTCCTCGACCAGATGTCGGCCTTCGGTGCCTTCCTCGACCCGGTCGCGGACAAGCTCATGGTGGCCGGCGCGCTGGTCGTGCTGCTGCAACTGGACCGCGTCGAGCCGCTGGTCGCACTAATCATCATCGGGCGCGAGATCGCCATCTCGGCACTGCGCGAATGGATGGCGCAGATCGGCCGGGCGAAAAGCGTGACCGTGGCTTTCATCGGCAAGCTGAAAACCGTGTTCCAGTTGATCGCGATCCCCCTGCTGCTTTTTCACGACGAGCTGTTCGGCCTGTTCAACTGCCAGTGGCTGGGCACCATCCTCATCAACGTCGCGGCCGTCCTGACCGTGATCTCGATGCTCTACTACCTGCGCAAGGCCGGGGTCTCCACCGACGGCACGGTTTGACTGGGGTCCCCCAACCCATTAAAATTGCAGGCTGTTTCATGCGGGAGTAGCTCAGTTGGTAGAGCGCAACCTTGCCAAGGTTGAGGTCGAGAGTTCGAGACTCTTCTCCCGCTCCAGATTTCCGAGGGAGGGCCTTAACGGGCCCTCCCTTTTTAGTCTCGGAGCTCGAGGCTCAATGGCGCGGTAGCAAAGCGGTTATGCAGAGGCCTGCAAAGCCTTTTAGAGCGGTTCGACTCCGCTCCGCGCCTCCAGATCCCCCCACCAACTGGTATCGTCGCACCTCACCGCAGTGAGCTTGCCCGGGTGGTGAAACTGGTAGACACAGGGGACTTAAAATCCCCAGACCTTAACCGGTCGTGCCGGTTCGAGTCCGGCCCCGGGCACCAATCTCCAACTTTCATTGTGAAAGAGCCAGGCCAGTTGCGGCCTCCAGGGCAGTTGATATACAAAAACGCATATAACTGCCGGCACCGGACCTGATGGCTGCGCACCCGCCGCGCATCGTCGCGCTCGGCGACGCGGCTGTCCTCGCGGAGTTCTCGGACACGCTCGACCTTGCGGTCAACGCGCGCATCCAGCAGCTCGCGGAGGCGATCCGTCGCAGGCGCGTCGAATGGATCGGCGATGTGGTGCCTGCGCTCGGGTCGCTGGCGCTGCATTTCGACCCGGAACGCTACGCGCTCGCCATCCCGCCGCTCGAGGCCGCTTCGGCGCTGATCAAGGACTGCCTCTCCCGCAAGCTCCCGGACCTCGCCGACCTCGTGCGCACGGTCGAAGTGCCGGTCTGCCATGACGCCGCGTTCGGGCCGGATCTCCAGGAAGTCGCGGATCGCTGCCACCTGAGCCGGGAGGAGGTCATCGGCCGGCATTGCGCCTCCCCGCACCGGGTGCTCATGGTGGGGTTTGCGCCGGGACACCCGTACATTGGCGGGCTGGACGAAAAGCTCTCGGTGCCGCGACGGACCACGCCCCGGCCAAGCGTGGTCGCCGGCTCGATCGCGATCGCCAATACGCAGTCGGTCGTCTATCCGTTCACGATTTCCGGCGGCTGGAATGTCATCGGCCGAACGCCGTTGTCCATTTTCGATGCGACACGCGAGCCGCCGGGCCTGATGGCGCCGGGTGACCGCGTGAAATTCACGGCGATCAGCCGCGAGGAGTACGACCGGATCGCCCAAGCGGGCTCCAAGCCATGAGCATCCGGATCCAGCGAGGAGGGCTGCTGACGACGCTCCAGGACCTTGGACGCCATGGACTGCAGCACCTCGGCATCGTGCCCTGCGGAGCGATGGACACGGTATCGCATCGCATGGCCAACGCGCTCGTGGGCAATCCCCCGGCCGCCGCAACGCTCGAATGCACCGTGCTCGGACCCGAGATCGCCTTCCTGCGAGATGCGCTGGTCGCGCTCTACGGGGGGTCTTTCGAGGCGAGATTCGGGGATGAGGGTTTTCCAGCCAACCGGCCGGTACTGGTCCGCAGCGGGGCCGTGCTCACGCTAGGCAAGGCGCATCGCGGTGCGCGCGCCTATCTCGCGATTGCCGGCGGGTTCAAGGCGCCTGAAGTCCTCGGCAGCCGGAGTACCTACTTGCCGGCGTCCTTTGGCGGGCTGGCCGGCCGCGCGCTCAGGCCCGGCGATGTCTTTGCAGGTGCGGACAACCTTTCCGCGATCTCCGAACAGCGTTTTGCGCGTGTTGCGCGCAAAGGGCAGGTCACGAGGAAGCAGTTTCGTTCGGTGCGCTGGTCGGCACCGGAACTCACGATCCCCTACGGGCGCGCGCTCGCTGTGCGGGCGATGCAAGGGCGCCACTGGAACCAGTTCGACGCGGGCTCGCAGGATGCCTTCTTCGGGGAATTGTGGCGGGTTTCTCCCGATTCGAATCGCATGGGCTACAGGCTCGCTGGCCCGCGCCTTTCGCGCGCCAAGGCCGTCGAGATACTATCGGAGCCGACCTGCCTGGGGACCGTTCAGGTGCCGAATGACGGCACGCCGATCGCGCTCATGGCCGATCACCAGACCACGGGGGGCTATCCGAAGATCGCGGAGATTGCGGGCGCCGACATTCCGGGGCTTGCGCAACTGGCCCCGGGCGGCAGCGTGCGTTTCGTGAAAGCCACGCTCGAGGAGTCGCAGGCGGCCCGGCGCGAGTCCCGGGAGCGTTTCAGGCAGGTTGAGCAGGCCATTGCATGGGAGTTCGGCAGAACATGAAAACGATCGACTTGAACTGCGACATGGGCGAGAGCTTCGGCGCATGGAAGATGGGCGCCGATGCCGAAATCATGCCGCTGATTTCCTCGGCCAACATCGCCGCCGGCTTTCATGCCGGGGATCCCGCGACGATCCGCAGGACGGTCGACCTTGCGAGGGCCAGCGGGGTTGCGATCGGCGCGCATCCCAGCCTGCCCGACCTCGCGGGTTTCGGCCGCCGCACGATGAAAGTCTCCGCGCAGGAAGTCTACGACCTCGTCCTTTACCAGGCGGGTGCCGTCGAAGCTTTTGCGCGCGCCGCAGGCGCGAAATTGCATCACGTGAAGTGCCATGGCGCGCTCTACAACATGTCGGCCATGGACGATGAGCTTTCGGATGCGATCGCCCGCGCGGTCAAGGCACTCGGTGGAAACGTGCAGCTTTACGCGCTCTCCAACAGCCGCATGATGCAAGCCGGCAGGAAGAACGGCGTCAAGACGGTAGGTGAAGTGTTTGCGGACCGCGGCTACATGGATGACGGCACGCTCGCCCCGCGCGGGCAGCCCGGCGGCATGATCGAGGATTCGGAGAAATCGGTTGCGCAGGTGCTCTCGATGGTGGACGAGGGCGTGGTGGTGAGCCTTTCAGGCAAGCGCGTGCCGGTCTGTGCCGACACGCTGTGCCTGCACGGCGACCAGCCGGGTGCGGTGGCTTTCGCGACCGCGCTGCGCGAGACGTTTGCCCGCAAAAACATTTCGCTGGCCGCGCCATGAGCCTGAATCCGAGGCTCAAGCGCGCTGCATGGTTCCTCGTCGATGCGCATGCGGACCGGGAGCCCTTCGGCCCGTTCCCCGAAGACGCGCTGCCGCGCAGCGTCGAGGAAGCCTATGCAGTGCAGGACGAGTTCGTGAAGCTCAAGTCGCGTGCGTGCGGCCAGGTTGCCGGGTACAAGATCGCGCTTACCACGCCTGCGATGCGCGCCATGGTCGGCCTGAGCGATTCGATCGGAGGCGTCCTGCACGAGAAGCAGGTGGTGCGAGCCCCGGCGAGCGTGTCCGCTGCCGAATATGGACGCCTGATCGTGGAGTTCGAAGTAGCGGTCCAGCTAGGCATCGACCTCCCCATGACTTCGGCCCACACGCGCGAATCGGTGGCCGGGGCGGTGGCAACGGTCATGCCGGCTTTCGAGCTGGCGGACGACCGCGGCGCCGACTACGCGGCGCTGGCTTCGATGTCCCTCGGGCTTGTCGCGGACAACGCCTGGAACGAAGGTGCTGTGCTGGGCACGCCGATCAACGACTGGAAATCGGTGGACCTAACGTCGATCCGCGGCGTGGCCACGATCAACGGCGAGCAGGTGGGCGAGGGCCATGGACGCGATGCGATGGGCCATCCATTCGAAGCGGTCGCGTGGGTTGCCAACAGCCTCGCCAGGCGCGGCAAGCAGCTGCGCGCCGGCCAGTTCGTGATCACCGGCAGCCTGGTCACTTCCAAATTTCCCAGGAAGGGTGACGCGGTCGGGTTCGACCTCGGCGAACTGGGCCGGATCGAGCTGAAGGTGAACTAGGCGTTCGGCGCTAGCGGTGTGACGAGTTTTTTCAGCTCGAACTTCTGCACCTTGCCCATGGCATTCCTGGGCAGGCTTTGGGCAAAGATGACGCGGCGAGGGTGCTTGTAGCGGGCTATCCGGTCCTTGAACAGCGCAAGCACGCCGGGTTCGTCGAGCGAAGCACCCGGCTTCAGCACGACGATCGCACAAGCCGCTTCACCCCATTTGGCGTCCTCGATGCCGATGACCGCGCTCTCCGAAATGGACGCGCAATCCGCGAGCACATTCTCCAGCTCGGCCGGGTGAATGTTCTCGCCGCCGGAAATGATGAGGTCCTTCGACCGGCCGTCGATCCAGAGGAAACCCTCCTCGTCCCAGCGCCCGAGGTCTCCGGTCCTGAACCAGCCATCGGCGGTCATCACGGCCGCAGTTGCGTCCGGGTTATTCCAATAGCGGCGCATCACGTTCGGTCCCCGCACCTGGATTTCGCCTTCGACCAGGCGGACTTCCGAGTGAAGGGCGGCTTTGCCGGCGCTGCCGGGCCTGGCAAACGCATCCTGCGCCATGAGCACGGTGGCGATGGGTGCGGTTTCGGTCGCACCGTAGATCTGCCCGACCGGCACGCCTCGATCGTGAAATGCACGGATCAGAGACCCCGGCACGACCATCGAACCGGTGTTCAACAGGCGAAGCGAAGACAGGTCGGTCGCGGCCCAATCGGGATGATTGATCACCGCCTGCAGGGTCGCCGGTACCAACAGCGAGAACGTCGGCTTGCGCGCGGCAACGTCGGCCAGCCACAGACCGGGCTCGAAGCGGCGGTGCAGCGTCACCATGGCGCCGGCAAGCAGCGCCGGCAACGTCTGGTTGTTCAGGCCGCCGACATGGAACATCGGCAGGGGAGAGAGCACATGATCGGATTGGCCCAGGTCGTGCGCATGGATCGAATTGAATGCGTTCCAGAGCAGCGCGGATTGCGTCAGTACCGCCCCTTTGGGCGTCCCTGTCGTCCCGGAGGTGTAGACGATCAACATCTCGTCCGCGTCGTCGCCTGCGATCAGCGGGTCCGCCTCAGGCAGCGCTTCGCCGAGCCTGACTTTGGCCGCCACGGGCAATCCCGCGGCATGCTCGGCAAACTCGCTTTCGAAAAACAGGGCCGCCGGACTGCAGTCGGCCAGCACGACGCGATGCTCGTTCGCGGTCAGCCGCCAGTTCAGCGGGACGAGCAGGGCGCCCAGCCTCGACAGGGCGAAGAGCAGCACCAGCATTTCGGGATTGTTGTAGCCCAGAAAAGCGACGCGATCGGACTTCCTGATTCCGAGCCCGGCAAGCGCGCGGGTCATGTTCTGCGTGCGCGTCCAGAGCGCGCCGCAGGTGAAGTCCTCTCCCTGAAAATTCAGCGCGACCCGGTCAGGCGTTTGGGCGGCCCACCGCTCGACCAGGCGCGAGAGGTTCAAGCGTCCGTTTCGCCGGCTTCGTAGAGGGCTTCGCGTCCGATGCGGTCGAGGCAGAGTTCGGCAGTCCAGGGCAGCATCAGCGCGCCGCAGCGGGAGTCGCGATACAGGCGCTCCAGCGGCAGGCTTTTCAGCATCGACTGGCCGCCGCAGGTGCGGATCGCCAGCCTGCAGATGTCGTTGGCGTTTTCCATGATCGTGTACTGCGTCGCGTAGGCGCGCAGGCGCGCGTCCTTGGGCGGGTCGACCCGCGCATCCTCGAGCATTCGCAGGAAAAGGGCGCGCGTCTGCTCGAGCTTGACGAACATTTCGGCCACCGCGATCTGCTTGGTCGGGTACATGCGGCGCTTGACCGGCGGCGTGCCGGGCACTTCGCCACGCAGGTATTTCACCGTGAACTCATAGGCGGCAATCGCAATACCCATGTAGGTAGGCGAAAGCGTGGTGAACATGTGCGGCCAGCGGTTCGCAGCCTGGAAATAGACGCCGCGCGGCATCATCGCGGCTTCGTCCGCGACAAACAGGTCCTTGAAGATCAGCGTGCGAGAGACCGTGCCGCGCATGCCGAGCGGATCCCAGTCGCCAGTGACGGTGAGTCCCGGCGCGTCGCCCGGCACCGCCATGTACAGCGTGTCGCGCATCGAAGGATCGGGCTTGTCCTCCGTGCAAAGGACGCCGTAGTAATTCGCCGCGCCCGAGAGCGATGCGAAGATTTTCCTGCCGTTGATGAGCCAGCCGCCATCGACTTTCGCGGCCAGCGTCCCGAAGGGCGCTTTACCCGCGGCCGCGGCGCTGCCTTCGGAAAACGGCTGCGCATACACCGCGCCATCCTCGACCACGCGCTTGAAATGGAGTTTGCGGTACTTTTCGTGCTCGGCGCGCTGATCGCTCGTCATGTCGAGGTCGTCGGCGAGGATCCCCGGCCAAAGCGTCGAGCACGCGTGCATATTGAAGGTGAGGGCGGTTGCGCCGCAGTATTTCCCCAGGGTTGCCGAGACAATCGAATAGGTGCGCAGGTCCGCGCCGCGTCCGCCGAATTTCTCGGGTACGCACAGGCCGAGGAGGCCGGCTTTCCTCAGCTCCGCATAGTTCTCGAAGGGGAAAGAGGCTTCGCGATCGTACTTTTCCGCGCGGGCCGCGAATTGCGGTCCCAGGCTTTCGGCTACCTGGACGAGCTCGGCCTGTTTCGGGGTGAGCGGATAGTTCGATCCCACCACCGAATAGCGCGGGTCGCTCACAGGTTGTTGCGCTCGAGAAAAGCGAGCAGGGCGCTGTTGAAAGCACCGGGCTGGTCCATCGGCCCGAGATGGCCGCATCCGGGCAGGCAGACGTACTCGGCGCCGGGGATCTTCTGCGCCATGCGCTCCATCATTTTCGGCGGCGCGATCATGTCATCGCTGCCCGAGAGGACCAGCGTCGGCACCCTGATCTGCTCGAGGCCCGCGCGCCGGTTGAATGTCGTGAGCATTGCGACCGCCTTGCGATAAGTCTCGGGCGGGACGCTCGCCATGACCTGTGCCGCCAGCATGAGGCCCCCGGGGTCCGAATTGCCGCCATGCATCATCGGCATGAGCTTGGCGGAGATCTCGGCCATCGTGCGCCCGAGATCGAGCGGCATGATGCGCGCCTCGATGAACTCGCGCGCGAAATCGCTGCTCGTCCCGCCGAACGCGGAGCTGGTGAAGGTCAGCGCCAGCGCGGAAAACTTTTCCGGGAAGAGGGCGTACGCCTCCTGCGCGATCATGCCGCCCATGCTGTGGCCCACCGCCACGACCTGGCCGGCGCCGAGCCGGTCGATCGCGGCCTCGAATTCGCGGGCGACATTGTCGAAAGAATACGGGTCGACGGACCGCATGCCGCCATAGCCCGGGGCTTCCCAGGCGAGTGTCTGGTAGCCGCGCGCCTCGAAAAATGGCAGCTGCCGCTGCCAGGCCGCGCGACCACCGCCGATGCCGTGCAGGAAGACTAGCGTGGTCATGCCAGATCGCCTTGCAGCACGCCGTCCTTGACTACCGGCCGGCCGTCGAGCGTCACGCTGCAATGGCGAAGCGGCAGGTCGAAATGCCCGAGGGTGTGCCGCCCCGCAACTTCGTTTGCACCCGTCGAGTACAGGAAGTTGCCCGCGAACGCGCGTTGCTCGGTCCCGTTGCAGTCGCGCTGGTCATACATCGCCAGGGCCTCCCATCGCGCCCGCGGATTCATGCCCCAGCCCACATGAGAAACCGCGTAGGCCTCGCGATCGCCCCAGGCGGCGAAATATTCGCGCATGAGCTCGGCATCGAGTCCAGTGCCGGCGATGTCGGTGACGTAGTCGTTCTCGATTCTCAGGCGTACCGGCGATTCGACGTACCGCTTGAAGGTCAGGTTCAGGTCGCCGGGTGCAAGGACCAGCGTTCCGTTTACGCTGCCAGCCTTGGGAAACGCCAGGCAGAGCCCGCCCGGCCAGTGCGAGAGCGTCCCGGGTTTTTCGGTGTAACCCCAGACACCGCCGACCTGCGCGCCCTCGATGCGGATCGAAACCTCGGTACCGGCTTTGGAGCTGACCTGCATTGACTTGGCCGAGCGCAGCAGGCGCATGCCCGCCCTCACCTTTTGCTCATCGGCGGAGGAGGGGGCCAATCGCTCCAGGGCTTCCGGATGCTCGTTCGAGATGTAAAGCACCCGGGCCCCGCCCTCGAGGATCGCCGGCAGCTCCGCCGCGTGCATCAAACCTTCGATGGTGCAGTCCGCGACGAAGACCGAGCCTGAAAGCGCTGCCAGCGCCGGTGCGAGGTTTTGGAGCACGGTCGAGGCCCCGGTGGACCGGATCGGCACGGGAGCCGTCTGTCGCGGGGTGGGAACAACAATGTGGAAAGGACGCGCCTTCAACTGCAGCAACGCGAGTTCGGCCAATTGGACGTTCAGGGGCCGCGACTGGGTCTCAGAAAGGATGGCGCAGGCGTTGCCCGCGCCGACCTTGCACCTGGCGAAGACTTCCGCGAACAGGTCGATCCACTTCCCTTCGATGCGGTCGGCGAGCATGGCGGCGATTGTAATGCCCCGCCCACAGCCTTCGTTAACCGGCTTGTCCGGCCTGCCGTTCGAAACGCCCGGCGCCAGCGCGCAGACCGCAAGGTGCGATCGGGTACACTCGGTCAATGATCGTTTACGACCTCAAGTGTGCCGGCGGGCATCGGTTCGAAGGCTGGTTTTCCTCCGCCGAAGACTTCACTTCGCAAAAGGCCCGCCAGATCCTCAATTGCCCGACGTGTGCCGATGACCAGATCGAGCGCATGCCCTCGGTGACCCGCATCAATATGGGTGCGGTCGAAAATCCGCCCGCGCCGGCCGCGAGCGCAAATAGGGATGCCTTTGCCATCGCCCAGATGCTGTACTCGAAGATGCTGGACGAACTGCTGACCAAGAGCGAAGACGTGGGCAAGCAGTTCCCGGAAGAAGCACGGCGAATCTTCTACCAGGAGTCTCCCGCCCGGGCGATCCGTGGGATTGCCACCCAGGCGGAGCACGACGAACTCGTGGAGGAAGGCGTCCCGGTGGCGCGCCTCCCGGTGCCTCCAGCGGATCAGATGAACTAAGAATCCTGCTGGGTTGTGATCTTTCTTGACCTCAATTAGAAGGACACAATGTGTATTATGTTAAATATTCGAACGGATAATTAGATCAAAAAAAGAAGGCCTTGATTTCCAAGACCTGGTTCGACTATCGACCGGTGAAACGGCTACTCGACCGCCCCGGCCCGCTTTAGCAAGTCGACCACCGGCACGTAGCCCTTTTGCGTGGCCAGCTTGAGAGCAGAATCGCCACTGCTTCGGGCTCGGTAGTTCACGTCTGGATCTCCGTAGAGCAACGCCCGCGCAGCGTCTTCGTGCCCGTTCCGAACCGCCAGCATCAGCGGCGTGAACTCGTTTGGCGCCACTGCATTCTTGTCCGCGCCCTTCTCCAGCAGGAACTTGACCAAGTCGGCCCGGCCTTCAAAAGCCGCGTAATGAAGCGGCGCCCAGCCCGTGCCGTTCACTTCCGCGCCGTTCGCGATCAGGACTTTGGCGACCTCCAAGTGACCCTTGAGCGCTGCGGCCATGAGCGCCGTGTCGCCATAACGGTTGCGGGCGTTTACCGTCGCCTTGTTGGCTACCAAATAGGAAATCACAGGCACGTGGCCCGATCTGGCGGCCAGCATGAGCAGCGAATTGCCCTCCTGGTCTGCCGTGTCCGGCGTGGCGCCTCGTTCGACGATCCGCTGAACCGTAGTCAGATCGCCATCGAGTGCGGCGCGCAGGGAGCCTTCAAGCGACTGGGCCGCGACGATCGATGGCGCCGAAAGCGCTGCAACCGACACTGACAAAGCCACCAGTCGACCAAACGAAGCGAGCTTGAATTTATTCATGTTCATCCTGAGATATGGACTCTAATCACCTGTTACGGCGAATATTTATACTATTGTGGTACATAATTGGACCAGCCTCACGAGCCGATCGTTCCCGAGCGCCCAGAATTCAATCGCCCGGCATGCGCCCGATCAAGTCGGCGGCAAACAGTTTGGGATTCAGCGGGTGCCGCGCGGCAACGCGGTACCGGCTCGCTTCGCGGGCGAAACCGACCCAGTCCCGGGACTTGGAAACAGCCGCCGGACGTCCCGTGCCTTTGAAATTGAAGTATCTCCCAGAGCCGGTTGCTGCCCGGAAAGCCTGGTCATAGGCCCACTTTTGCAAGACTTCGGCCAGGATCTCGATCTGCTCACGATCGGGCACCGGCCAGTTCAGCAGCAGGTCGCGGCCCGCCGGTCCCTGCCGGAGGATCTTGGTCAATTGAGCGATGCGCTCGCCACGGTCGGATTCCGAGTAGTCCTTGGCCAGCAGCGGCGCGCCGCCCGCAAACGCCAGCCAATCATCGGCCTCGGAAACGTCCTGGCTCCTGAGCCACGCTTTGCTCGCGGCAGCCTCCGGGATAGCTAAAGGGACACTGATACAACGGCTTCTAACCGTTGGGAGCAGTCCTTTCGGATTATTTGAAACCATTATAAAACAGGCTCCTGAAGCCGGATCCTCAAGAGACTTAAGAAGTGAATTGGCCGCATTGGCGTTCATCGTTTCAGCTGGATGGAAGAGCGCCAGCCGCCGTTTGCCCCGGTGGGAGCCGATGTTCAGGAAATCTGCCAGTTCACGTACTTGGTCGACCTTGATCTCATGGCTTGGCTTGGCGGTCTTCGAGGCAGGTTTGGCGTCCTCATCCAGTTCCGGCGCGGGCGCCAGCACCTCGGGCTGGACCAGCCTGAAATCGGGATGCTGACCGGCCAGGAACCACCGGCATCCGTCGCACTTGTCGCAGGGGGACTTTGCGCCGGCCGTCTCGCAAAGAATCAGTTGCGCAAATCTCAGGGCAAGGTCCAGCTTCCCGATGCCCTTGGGTCCGTGGATCAGCAGCGCCTGAGGCAGGTTTTCCCGCCGGGCAACGAGCTGCTGCCAGGCATCCTCGGTCCAGGGATAGATCGGCGCGGTCATTAGAGCCCGTTGATGACCGAACGCAGTTCGGCCCGAATCGCCTCCAGGGTCAGGGTGGAATCCACCACACGCACCCTGCCCGGCTCCGTCCTGGCCGTTGCAAGGTACGCATTGCGGACCCGCTCGAAGAAAGCCTGTCCTTCGCGCTCGAACCGGTCCAGTGCCCGGCCCGATTTCGCCATGCGCTCGCGGCTGACCTCGTAAGGGCAATCGAAGACCAGCGTGCAGTCAGGGTGCGTGCCCGAGTGAACGATCTTGGCCAACGAGTCGATCAGGCCAGCGTCGACCCCTTTGCCACCGCCCTGGTAAGCAAAGGTCGCGTCCGTGAACCGGTCGCAAACAACCCAGGTCCCGGCCGACAACGCGGGGAGGATGCACTTCTTCAGGTGGTCGTCACGCGCCGTGAACATCAGCAGCGTCTCGGTGACGGCATCCATCGGCTCATGCAGCACGAGGTCCCGCAGCTTTTCCGCCAGTTGCGAGCCTCCGGGCTCGCGCGTCACCAGCACGGCGCGGCCGCTGGAGCGCAGTTCGTTCGCAAACCACTCGACATGAGTCGACTTGCCTGCGCCGTCCACGCCTTCGAAGGTGATGAATTTTCCGCGCATGCCCGATTATCGCTTCAGCTGGTACCTGGACACTGCGCGATTGTGCTCATCGAGCGTGTTCGAAAACTGGCTGGTGCCATCGCCTTTCGAGACGTAGTAGATGGCCTGCGTCTGCGCCGGGCGCATCGCAGCGCGCAGCGAGGCGACCCCCGGCATCGAAATCGGTGTCGGAGGCAGGCCGGCGCGGGTGTAGCTGTTATACGGCCCGTCCTCCAGGAGATCCTTCTTCCTCAGGTTGCCGTCGAAACCCGTGCCCAGGCCGTAGATCACAGTCGGATCCGCTTGCAGGCGCATGCCAATGCGCAGCCGGTTGAAGAGAACGCCCGCGATCATGTCGCGTTCGGAAGCGGCGCCGGTTTCCTTCTCGACGATCGATGCCATGATCAGCGCCTCATACGGGGTTTTGTAGGGGATCTTGGGGTCGTGCGCCGCCCACTCGGCCGCGAGCTTGCGCTGCATGGTGCGATAGGCTCGGGCGAACACGTCGAAATCGCTCGACCCCTTGCTGAAAAGGTAGGTGTCCGGAAAGAAGAGGCCTTCCGGGTGCTCTTCGGATACGCCGATGCGCTTGAGGATCTCGGCATCCTGCAGGGTGCGCGAGTCGCCGCGAAGATCCGAAGTTGCCGCCATGGCCGCGCGGAGCTGGCGGAAAGTCCATCCCTCGATCAAGGTCACTTCACCCTGCGTGACGTCGCCGCGCGTGAGCTTGTCGAGCAGCTGCAGCGGATTGGTTGCCTCGGTTAGCTCGTAGCTGCCCGCCTTGATCTCGCGCGATTTGCCGAGCACCCGCGTCAGCGCCTCGAACTGGTAGCGGCCCAGCGGGATGCCGCTGGCTTCGATCTGGCGCGCAGTGGAGCGCAGGCCGCTGCCTGCGGAGACCTGGAACTCGGCCGGCAGGCGCGCTGTGCCGACAGGTGTCAGCGCGTAGTACGCCGCATAGCCGCCAAGCGCGAGCACGGCCAGGAATGCGAGAAGGAAAAGTTTGCGGAGGAACGAGAGCAATGAGTCCGCGCGAGGTCGCGGTGGGAGGAAGGCGCGCCGATATAATAGCGGCATTCCATGAGTGCACACCTGACCGACGACTCGATTGCGCTGGGCGGCGCGGTCTTCGCGCCGCTGCCGCAGTTCGGGGTCCTCGCCGTGACCGGCGAAGAGGCGCGTGTGTTCCTCCACGCGCAACTCTCCAACGATGTCGAGAACCTTCCGGCGCAGGCCTCGAGGCGGGCCGGGTACTGCTCGCCGAAAGGTCGGCTGCTTGCGAGTTTTCTCGTCATCGCGCGTCCCGACGGATTCCTGCTGCAGGTATCGGCCGATATCGCGGCCGCGATCGCGAAGCGGCTCACGATGTACGTGCTGCGTTCCAAAGTAAAAGTCGCCGAAGCCTCGGCGACCTGGTCCCAGTTCGGTGCCTGGGGCCGCGGCGCCGCGGAGGCGCTTCAATCTGCCGGGTTCAAAGTCCCGGATGCGGCGCTGCAGACGGCTGAAACCCAACTCGGAATCGTTGTCTCGCTGGGCGAAGGCCGCTTCCTCGTGTTCGGCCAGGCGCAAGCGGCTTCGGCCCTTGCCTCGAAGTTCAAGCAAGTCGCGCCGGAGTCATGGACGCTCGCCGAAGTGCGCGCGGGGCTGGCGCTCGTCACGCTTCCCACGCAGGACCAGTTCGTGCCGCAGATGGCGAATTTCGAGCTCATCGGCGGCATCGATTTCAAGAAAGGCTGTTACCCGGGCCAGGAAGTCGTCGCGCGGGCCCAGTACCGCGGACAGGTGAAGCGCCGCATGTACCGCGGCGAGATCGACGCGGACGGCGCGGGCCCTCCGGTCGCCGGCCAGGATCTCTTCGGCAACGAGCCGCAGGCCATCGGCACGATCGTCAATGTCGCTCCGCGGCCGCAGGGTGGATTCGAAATGCTCGCCGTGATCCAGACCGCCGCCATCGAGCAGGGCGAACCCATCCGCGTCGGCTCACCCCAGGGTCCGGTGACGCGAATCGTTCCCCTGCCCTACGCGGTTTGAGCGCTCTCCAGTACTACGTGTACTACAAGTTCGATCCCGCACGGATCGAGGAAGTGCGCGCCGTCGTCCAGGTCGTCTTCGGCGAAGTGCTCGAAGCCACGGGCGTGCAGGGCGATTGGCTGCAACGGCGCGACGATGCCTCGACCTTCATGGAAACCTATCCTTGCGTCACCGATGCGGCGGCATTCGATCGTGCGCTGGCCCAAGGGCTCGGGAAAGCCGCGTTCGCCCGACTCGGCATCGAGCGGATCACCGAAATCTTTCGATGTGCCTGATCGCGCTCGCGCATCGCTTGCACCCGGGGTTTCCCCTGGTCGTCGCGGCGAATCGCGACGAGTTCTATGCAAGGCCCACCGCCGCCGCCGCCTTCTGGGAGGACCAGCCGGACATCCTCGCCGGCCGTGACCTCGAATGCATGGGCACCTGGCTAGGCGTTACCCGCGGCGGGAGGTTTGCCGCGGTCACCAATTATCGCGACCCTGCGGACGCCCGGACCGGGGTTGAGTCGCGCGGCACGCTCGTCAGCCGGTTTCTCGGCGGCAGCATGTCGGCCGGGCAGTTCTTCAACGACGTGGCGGCGCACGGCGACGCGTACCGAGGCTTCAACCTCCTCGCGAGCGACGGCACCGACCTGTACAGCTACTCGAATCGCGCCGGCGCGCCCCGCCGCCTCGAACCCGGCATCTACGGGCTCTCGAACCACCTGCTGGACACGCCGTGGTCAAAGGTGCGCATCGCCCGCGATCGCCTTCGCGCAGCGCTCGAGCCTGCCCCGGCCTTGGAGCCGTTGTTCAGCCTGCTGGCCGATACCAATACTTCCAGCGACAGCGAGCTGCCGCAGACCGGTGTCGGACATGAACGCGAGCGCCTGTTGTCGGCCGCGCGCATCGTCTCCGAGTCCTATGGCACCCGATGCTCGACCGTGGTCCTGCAAGTCTCTGACGGGCGCGTCCAGTTTGCGGAAAGGACTTACGGGCCCGAGGGCGTGGAACTGAGTACGGTGCGCTACGAATTCGGCGCAGCGACCCGGCCCTCCGGCTAGAACCGCAGGCGCATCGCCTGGTGCGGGATGCCGGCATCGAGGTACTCCGGCCCCTCCTCCACAAAGCCGTGCTTGCGATAAAACCCGATCGCATGCGTCTGCGCCGAAAGCGCTACCTGGCTGTCGCCGCGGCGGCGCGCCTCGGCCATCAAGGCTTTCAGCATGCCGGCGCCCACGCCCTGCCCCCGCGCCTCCTTGAGCACGGCCATGCGCCCGATATGGCCATCGGGCAGCAACCGGCCGGTCCCGACCGCTCGGCCCGCGGATCTCGCAATGACATGGACACAGGCCGGATCGTGCTCGTCGAGTTCCATTGCGGCCGGAACCTGCTGCTCATCGACGAACACGGTGAAACGGATCGGGCCCGCCTCGGCTTTGGCTTCCTCCCATCCCATCGTCTGCAGCGTAATCATCCCCGGAGTATAAAATTGCGGCCTGCGTTTGACCACACGATGCCGCCAGCCCGTGATCTCCGAATGAAAAAAGCCCGCAAATGAAAAGTCTCTGGAACGACGCCGAAGCAGCCGCGCACAAGGACCCGCTCGGCCCGCGGGTCTACACCTCGCGCCTGCTCGGCCGCGACAAATCGCTCGTGCTCCATGGCGGCGGCAACACTTCGGTCAAGCTCGGGGAGAAAAACCTTTTCGGCGAGGACGAGGCCATCCTCTACGTGAAAGGCAGCGGCTGGGATCTCGAAACCATCGAGGCCGCCGGGTTCTCGCCGGTCCGCCTGGACTACGTGCGACGGCTGGCGGCGCTGCCCGCGCTTTCCGATCCGCAGATGGTCAACGAGCTCGCCACGCACATGACCCGTGCCGGCGCCCCGGCCCCGTCGATCGAAACCATCCTGCACGGCATCCTGCCTTCGCGTTACGTGGACCACACGCATGCCGATGCGGTGCTTTCGGTGACGAACGCCCCCGAGGGCGAGAAGCGCATCCGCGAGATCTATGGCGAGCGCGTGGTCGTCGTCCCGTATGTGATGCCGGGTTTCGATCTGGCGGCAGTCTGCGCGCGCGAGTTCCCGAAGCAGTCGACGCAGAACACCGTGGGCATGGTGCTGATGAACCACGGCATCTTTTCGTTCGGCGAGGATGCGCGCGAGGCTTACGAGCGCATGATCGCGCTGGTGAGCGAGGCCGAGCAGTACCTCGATTCGCGCAAGAGCTGGAACATCCGCTATGCGCCCAAGGCCGCCGCCGCGGCGGTGAAGCGCGGCGAAATCGCGCAGCTTCGCAATGACCTCTCCGCGGCGGCCGGCGGCCCGATGATCGTCACGCTCCGCGACGGCGAAAAATACCGGGCCTTCGCCGGGCACGCGGAGGTCGCGAGGATTTCACAGCAAGGTCCGGCGACCCCGGACCACGTGATCCGCACCAAGCTCGTGCCGATGATCGGCCGCGACGTGGGCGCGTATGCAAAGTCGTACGGCGCCTACTTCGAGCGCAATGCGCCGGGGGCGAAAGAAAAGAAAACCATGCTCGATGCGGCGCCGCGCATGGTGCTCGATCCCGCATTCGGATTCGCTGCCGCCGGACGCACCGCCAAGGATGCGGCCATCGTCGCCGAACTCTACGACCACAGCATCGACGTGTTCATGCGCGCCGAGGGCATCGGCGGCTGGCACGCGCTGCCGGAAGCCAACCTCTTCGAAGTCGAGTACTGGGACCTCGAGCAGGCCAAGCTGCGCAAGGGCGGTGACGCGCCAGTGTTTGCCGGTGAAGTCGTCGTGGTCACGGGTGCGGCCTCGGGTATCGGCAAGGCGTGCGCGGAGAGTTTCCTCAAACGCGGCGCGGCGGTAGTCGCGCTTGACATCAATCCGGCGATCGAAAGCCAGTTCAAGCGAGGCGACGCGCTTGGCATTGCGTGCGACCTGACTGATCGAGCCGCGGTCGAAACCGCGCTCGACCGCGCCACTCACACTTTCGGCGGCGTGGACATGCTCGTGCTGAATGCGGGCATCTTCCCCTCCTCCCAGGCGCTGCAGGACATCCCGGCCGAAACGTGGCACAGGACGATGGCGATCAACGTCGAGGCCAACCTCGCGCTCATGCAGGCCTGCCATGGCCTGCTCAAGCTCGCGCCGCGCGGTGGGCGCATCGTGGTCATCGGCTCGAAGAACGTGCCCGCGCCCGGCCCTGGGGCCGGCGCCTATTCCGCTTCCAAGGCCGCGATGAACCAGCTCGCGCGGGTCGCGGCGCTCGAATGGGGCAAGGACAACATCCGCATCAATTCACTGCATCCGAACGCGGTTTACGACACCGCGCTCTGGACCGACGAGGTGCTGGCTTCGCGCGCCAAGGCCTACAACCTCACGGTGGAGCAGTACCGCAAGAACAATCTGCTCAAGACCGAAGTGGCCGCTAAGGACGTGGCCGAGCTCGCGGCCGAGATGTGCGGGCCCCTGTTTGCAAAGACCACCGCCGCCCAGGTACCTGTAGACGGCGGCAACGAGCGCGTCGTGTGAAGAACGGCGTGATGAGCCGCAGCACCGATGCAGGGAACGTCGAGGCCGTTGCAGGGAACGTCGAGGCCGTTCGCTGGAAAGGCGACCGGCTGGAATTGCTCGACCAGCGTCGCCTGCCGGAGGAAACGGTCTATGTGACCTGCCGCACCGCCGCCGAAACGGCCGATGCGATCCGCGACATGGTCGTGCGGGGCGCGCCCGCGATTGGATGCGCGGCGGCGTTCGGGATCGCATTGGACGCAAAGCGCGGCGCGAATTTGTCCGACGCGGAACAAAAGCTCGCTGCGAGCCGCCCGACCGCCGTCAATCTTTTCTGGGCGCTGGATCGCATGCGCGGCACGGCCGATCCCGAGGCCGAAGCGCTGGCTATCTACAGCGAAGACATTGCAGCCTGCCGCACGATGGGCGAGAACGGCGCAGCGCTGATTCCCGACGGCGCGCGCATCATGACCCACTGCAACGCAGGGGCACTCGCGACCGCGGGCCATGGCACGGCGCTTGGCGTCATCCGCTCGGCGCGGGACCAGGGCAAGAAGATCTCCGTGATCGCAAACGAAACGCGGCCGTATCTGCAGGGCGCGCGGCTCACGGCCTGGGAAATGGTGCAGGAGAAAATCCCGGTCACGCTGATCTCGGACAACATGGCCGGGCACCTGATGAGCCGCGGCGAAGTGGACCTGGTGATCGTCGGCGCGGACCGCATCGCGGCCAATGGTGACGCGGCCAACAAGATCGGCACCTATACGCTGGCCGTGCTCGCGCAGCGTCATGGCCTGCCTTTCTATGTGGCGGCGCCCCTTTCGACCTTCGATCCGGCAATCCCCGACGGCTCGCATATCCCGATCGAAGAGCGCCCGGCGGACGAAGTCACCGGCTATCGCAACCTGCGCTGGGCTCCGCATGGGGTCCAAGTGCGCAATCCGGCGTTCGACGTAACGCCCGCGGACCTGATCTCGGCGATCATCACCGAGCAGGGCGTGATCGAGCGGCCAAGCCTCGAGCGGCTCAGGCATATACTGCCAAAATCGGCCTGAACCCCGCTTCCCCAGCGGGCTGCAGGGCGAAATGCTGCCATCGAAGCAGGAGCGCTAGGCGCGAATATCGACCGGTGTATAAGGCGCTACGAGGTCGAACAACTCGGCGACGTCGTCATTCCTCATGCGCACGCAACCGTGCGAACGCGGCACGCCCATGGGCTCGGAATCGGCCGTGCCGTGGATGTAGACATACCGCCGCATCGTGTCGACCTGACCCAAACGGTTCTTGCCGGGCTCGCAGCCCGAGAGCCAGAGGATGCGGGTCAGCATCCAGTCGCGATCCGGCGCCCTGGCATGCAGTTCGGCAGACCAGGTTTCGCCGGTCGGGCGCCGGCCGCGGAACACCGCGTACATCGGCTGGCCGGCACCGATCTTCGCGCGAATGAGGTGCCTGCCGCCCGGCGTGCAGTTACTGCCTTCCTGCTCCCCCACGCCTCCCGATGCGCTCGAGACCGGGTAGCTGCGCACGATCGCGCCCGCATCGTCGAACAGCTTCAGCGTTTGCGACGGCAGGTCGATTACGATCTTCATCGCCGCCCCGCGAAAAAGGCTTTCAGCATCCTCGAGCTTTCATCGGCCAACACCCCGGATTCGACCGTGGCATGGTGGTTGAGCTTTGGCTCGGCGAAGAGATCGACCACGCTGCCGCAAGCCCCGGTCTTGGGATCGGCAGCGCCATAGACCACGCGCCCGATCCTTGCGTGCAGGATCGCGCCGGAGCACATCACGCACGGCTCGAGCGTCACGTAGATGGTAGAGCCCGGGATGCGATAGTTCGCGAGCGAGCTGCACGCGGCCCGGATGGCCTCGATCTCTGCATGTGAAGTCGCGTCGGCGCCGGAGATCGGATGGTTCCAGCCTTCGCCGATCACCTGAGCGTCCTTGACCACCACCGCACCGACCGGGACTTCGCCCGCGACTTCGGCTTTGCGCGCAAGCGCGAGCGCCTGCTGCATGAACGCGATGTCGGCTTCGGTGGGCGTTTTCACGGGCATTTCTAGCCCAGCGCGCTCTTGTAGGCCTCGGGCTCGAAGCCGACAAGCAGGCCTTTTCCGGTTTCGAGGCGGCACCATCCCTCCAGGCGGTGGCGATCGATGCCCGCAGCTTTGTAATCGTGGAACCCGTGCCCGATAGCGTTGTCTTCCAGCCACGCGCGGGCTTTTTTCATCGTGTCGCAATTCCTGATCCCGTAAATCGTGATCGCCATCTGCCCCGCCCAAGCCTGCTCCATTCGAAGGCCAGAGGTTACAACAGGTCGGCAGCGATGACGCTGCTCGCGCAGATTCACGCCTGAGGCGGGCTGCGCGCTACCGGACTTAGAGCTTTTGCCAGTCGGGTTTCTGCTGGTAGACCCAGCGGTAGTAGCCGGTTCTCGCGAGCCGCGAGGCGGCCGTCACGTCGACGATGCATCGCGCGACCGGGTGCATCTGCAGGATCGAGGCCGGGCTCATCGAGGTCACCGGGCCCTCCACCGCGGCTGCGATCGCCGCCGATTTCTTGATGCCGAACGCGAGGAGCAGGACTTCGCGCGCGTCCATGATCGTGCCCACGCCCATCGTGATGACGTGGATGGGAACCTGTTCCTGCGTGCCGAAGGCAGCGACGTTGTCGCGCCGGGTCCTGGGCGTGAGTGTCTTGATGCGCGTGCGCGACGCAAGCGACGACGAAGGCTCGTTGAAGCCGATGTGCCCGTCGGTGCCGATGCCGAGCACCTGCAGGTCGATTCCGCCGGCGGCCTTGATGGCGTCTTCGTACGCGCGGCAGAAGGCCGGCACGTCGCTGGTGAGCCCGTCGGGAATATGGATGCGGCCGGGATCGATGTTCACATGCGCGAAAAAATGCTCGCGCATGAAGGTGTGGTAGCTCGCGGGATGATCGGGCGCAAGACCAACGTACTCGTCGAGGTTGAAGGTCGTGACGCCGCTGAAGTCGAGCTCCTCCTCGCGATGCATGCGCACGAGTTCCCGGTAGAGCGTGAGCGGCGTCGCCCCGGTGGCGAGGCCCAGCACTGCGTCCGGCTTCTCCCGCACTACGCGCGCGACATGGCGCGCGGCGATGAGCGAAGCGTCTTCGGGCGTGGGCTGGACGATGATTTCCACGGCTATTTTCCCTTGTAGCGGCGAAGGCGCTCGACGGCATCGGCCTTGAACCGATCGATGTATGCGGTGACGTACTCGAGGGCATCGAGCCTGTCGTCCCGGGCCAGGGGCGTCAGGTCCATCGCAAACGAAATCGCGTCGCTCTGGTCGACGCCATGGCTCTCGAAAAAAGTGGCGTTCGCGCGACGCCGACCGAGCACCGCGAGGTCGTAGCGCTTGCCGCCCGCGATCTGCGAGTCGAACACGCCGCCGACCCGCGTGGCGAGATCGTCCTGCCCGGCCACGTCATGAACGACTTTGTCGGTGTCGAGCATCCAGTCGAGGTCGCGCCACACCTCGCAGCCATACACAGCCTCAGGGCGCTGCGCGCGCGGCAGTTCGCGGATCGCGCGGATCACATGCATGGCCACGGCAACGTGGGTGTCGTGCTTGTCGGCGAGGTTGTGCGTGTAGAGGACCTTTGGCCTGGTCGCGGCGAGGATCGCTTTCAGGTCATCGCACAGCTCGGCGCAATCGGCGCGCTTGGCCGCAGCGCTCGGATAATCGAGCTGCACCATGATCCCGTAGCGCCCCGCCGAAGCCGCGCGCCGCTGCTCCTCGCGGCGCTTTTCCATCATTTGCGCATCGCTGAACTGCGCGTAGGTCCCGGCGCGCGAGCTCCCGGCCCCGTTGGTGCAGGTGACGCCGCCAAACCATTCGGTGTCGCTGGCATGGCAGGCGGCGATGCCATGGAAGGCCATGAACTCCAGGTCGTCCTGGTGCGCGCCGATGCCAAGCCGCGTGATGCGCGCGAGCGCCGCATGCTGCGGCTGCCCGTCAGGCACGAAGAGGTCGGCACCGGAATGGTGAAGCTCGAGCACTAGCTTGGGGAGCGTTTCGTAGACCGAACACGCCGCGAACAGGGTAACCAAATCATAGGGCAAAACTCCATAATGTCGGACCTGCACGCCTCCCGAAGGCGTAGCGTATTCCGAAGACGTATTCCGAAGGATTCTCCATGAAGCGCCTGGTCCTTGCCGTGCTGTTCGCCACATTCGGCGCAATTCTTCCCACGGCCGCGACGGCCCAGGTATTCCCGTCGAAGCCGATCCGGATCATCTGCCCCTTCCCCCCGGGCGGCGGCGTCGATATCACCGCGCGGGCCATCGGCCACGAGCTCTCGAAGGCGCTCGGCCAGCCGGTCGTCATCGAGAATAAGCCCGGCGCGGGCGGCAATGTCGCCGCAGCCGAAGTCGCGCGCTCGGCCCCGGATGGCCACACGCTCTTCCTAACGCTCAACAGCCTGCACTCGATCAGCCCGCTGCTTTACTCGAAACTGCCGTTCGACGCGATGAAGGACTTCGCTTTCATCACCCCGCTGGTGGCCTTCAGCAACGTGCTGATCGTCCATCCATTGGCAAGCGCCAGGTCGGTGCAGGAACTCATTGCGCAGGCCAAGGCGCAGCCCGGCAAGCTGACCTACGCCTCCAGCGGCAACGGCACCAACGTGCACCTCGTGGGCGAGCTGTTCCGCTCGATGTCCGGCGTGGACGTCGTGCACGTGCCGTACAAGGGGAGCGCGCCCGCGCTCACCGACATGCTGGCCGGCAACGTGACCATGATGTTCGAGACGATTCCTTTTGCCATCTCGCAGATCAAGGGCGGCAAGCTGCGAGCGCTCGCGGTCACCAGCGCCAGGCGCTCGCCGCTGATGCCTGAGATCCCCACGCTGGCCGAATCAGGTCTTCCGGGCTTCGACACCATTGCCTGGTACGGCCTCATCGCGCCCGCCGGGACGCCGCGCGAGATCGTAATGAAGCTGAATGCCGAGGCCATCAAGGGCGCCCATTCGAAAGACTTCCGTGACCGCATGGAGCCGCTCGGCTTCGAGATCGTCACCGGCACACCTGAGCGCATGGCGGAGATGCTGCGCGCGGATGCCGCGCGCTGGGCGCCGGTCATCAAGGCGGCGAACGTCAGGATCGAATAGGGACGGACTGCCGGCTTTCGGCGAGCTCGCAGGCGATCACGCAGATCGCCAGCCAAACCCCGCCGGCCAGGAAGCCTCCGGCCACGTCGCTGAGGTAGTGCACGCCGAGGTACATCCGGCTCGCGCCCACGAGCAGGATGAGGAGGACTTCTACTGAAATCGAGTAGGTGCGCGAGTCAGGCCGGCATCGGCGGCAGGATGCC